>JBGSIG010000747.1:0-20563 GCA_041742655.1 Ferruginibacter sp.
CGAACTGGCACCTACTCTGATTCTTGCTATCACGGTACCTATGGGTACTACATCGTTTTCTTTGAACAGAATTTCTTCCAGCACGCCACCAGCAATTGCCGGCACTTCGCTGTCTACTTTATCTGTAGCAATTTCCAGTACCGTTTCATCTTCTTTAATGAGGTCGCCCGGCTTCTTATGCCATTTTAAAATGGTTGCTTCCATGATGCTCTCGCCCAATTTGGGAAGTATTAAATCTACAAGTGCCATGCTGTAAGTATTAAAGATTTTATTTGAATGATTGGTATGTGGTAAAAGTGAGTTCGGTATTTGGAATTAATATGTAAAACAATGGTATATTAATTACCGGAAACGCTATAAAAATACAGCAATCATTCTTTTAATGGCCAAAGATAATTATTTCCCCTTAATTACACAGTTGAGCACTAGTTTCATTAGACAGGAGTATCTGCTAAAATAAATTTCCTCAATAGATTAAGAGCATTGGTAGCAGTCAACTGGGTATTGCGTTCACGGTCGAAACGAAAATATAATTTTTGGGCCTCTATTTTATTTTTGTTACCAACAGCTACCCAAACTGTACCTACAGGTTTATCCGGTAAGCCGCCATCTGGGCCCATTATGCCCGATACCGCAATAACATAATCTGACTGTATGCTGGCGAGTGCACCTTTGGCCATTTGAATCACCACTTCTTCACTTACCGCTCCTTTGGTTTTCAATAAGTCTTTAGAAACATTCAACAGATCTTCTTTGGCTTTGTAAGAATAACTTACCACGCTGCCATCATAAAATTTTGAAGAACCGGGGATGGCCGTTAGTAAATGCGCAATGTAGCCACCTGTGCAACTTTCCGCGGTACACATGGTTTTGTTTCGGGCAATTAATAAATTGCCTGTAACTTTTTCCATTGGGTCGTCTTGGTTGGTTACTATGTTTTCTTTTACGAGGTACTGCAATTTTTCAAATAAATCCTGCACTTCTTTTTCAACGGCTATCTTATCAAAACCAACGGATGACAAACGCAAACGCACCATACCGTAGTTGGGGAGGTAGGCCAGTTTTATGTGTGCAGGCAGGGTACTTTCAAAATCTTTAATCTGTTCCGCTAAAAAAGATTCTCCCACACCGGCAGTTAATAAAGTTCGATGTATAATATGGGGAAATATAAAATGCGTAGCCAGTGTCGGGATTACATAATCATCCATCATACCCTTCATTTCAAAAGGCACACCCGGCATACTTACAAATATTTTCCCTTCTTTTTCAAACCACATGCCGGGAGCGGTACCTCTTTTATTTTGTATTACGATGCAGGTATCCGGTACTTCTGCCTGCTTTAAATTTCTTTCAATCATTGGCCGGTGAAGTACCTTTTCAAAAATGTGTTTTACATTTTGTAAAGCCCCTTCATCCACCACCAATTTTCCATCGAAGTATTTTGTCAATAAAGGTTTGGTAATATCATCTGCAGTAGGGCCAAGGCCACCGGTCATTAAAATAATATCTGCATGTTTACTTTCTTCATCAAGGGCATTCCATATTTCATCCCATACATCACCTACGGCTACACGCCTTATTACACGAATGCCTGCTTTGTTTAATTGCTGCGCCATCCAGGTGCTGTTGGTGTCAACCACTTGCCCAATTAATAATTCATCGCCTATTGTAATGATGCTTGCCTGTGTCATGCTATTGTTGAATAGATTAATTTTACCGCAATATAATTCATGTATGAAAATAGTTTGCTTATTTATTAGTTTGGTGACACCGGTATTTGGTTTTAGTCAAAACATATCCACGCAATTAACATCGGGCATAAAAAAATTGGAAGCAGATGAGCAGTTTAAAAATTCCATTATCAGTTTGTATGTGGTAGATAGCAAAACGGGCAAGCAGGTTTTTGAAAAGAACGGTGCAACGGGACTAGCACCTGCAAGCTGTCAAAAAATTGTAACCAGTGTAAGTGCATTCGAATTATTGGGGCCGGACTATACTTTTAAAACCTACATAACCCTCGACCAACCTGTAAATAATGGAGTGCTGCAAGGCAATCTTTATTTTGTCGGTAATGGTGATCCTTCCTTAGGAAGCAGTCGCTGGAAGGCAACATCACCAGAATCGGTTGAAAAGAAAATAGCAAAGGCCCTGCAAAAAAATAACATCAAATCTATTGCCGGAGACTTGGTGGTTGATGATGCTTGTTTTGCCTTTGATGCGTTACCCAAAGGATGGATATGGGAAGACATTGGCAATTATTATGGCGCCGGTGTGTGGGGAGTAAACTGGCGGGAGAACCAATTTGACCTGACTTTTAAAACAGGAAGTAAAGAAAACGACTGCACAACAATCATTGCTACAATGCCCCCAGGTGTGTTAGAGGGGTATTCATTTTTAAATTTTGTAAAAACCGGCGCAAAGGGAAGTGGTGATAATGCGTACCTTTTTTCTGCTCCCTTTGCAAAAGATATTATTGCAAAGGGTACCGTCCCCATCTCTGCAACAGGGTTTACAATTTCCGGAGCCACACCCAATCCACCCAAATTGTTTTTGCAAACTGTTAGTGGGTATTTAAAAAGTAATGGAGTGGGCGTTTCTGGCAGCGGATGGACTTATACAGAAAAAATATTAAACCATGAAAACGTAGCATTACCGAAAGGGAAAATAATAGATTCGATAGTATCGCCTCAGCTGGATTCTATTAACTACTGGTTTCTTAAAAAAAGTGTGAACCTTTTTGGCGAAGCATTGTTAAAGACAATTGCCAATAAAAAATATTCAAATGGATCTACCGATATGGGTGTGAATATCATAAAAGAATTTTGGAGTACAAGAGGTATTAATAAATCGGAACTTAATATTATTGATGGCAGTGGCTTATCGCCCGCCAATAGAATTACTACGAGCGCATTGGTTACTATATTACAGTATGCACAAAAGCAATATTGGTATCCGTCTTTTTACAATTCGCTGCCCGTTATAAATGAAATAAAAATGAAAGACGGATACATTAGCGGCGTTAGAAGTTACGCCGGTTATGTAAAAAGTAAAAGCGGCATCAGCTACACCTTTTCCTTTATTGTAAATAATTTTGATGGAAGCCCTGCCAAGGCAAGAGAAAAAATTTGGAGACTATTGGATTTACTGAAATAACCCATAGGCCAAATTATCGGTATGCCTGCAATTAGTATGTTTATTTTTTTTATTGATGGGAATGATTGTATTTCGCAAAAAAATAGTTGTATGCAAAGTCAAAGTTTTAAAAATCATGCCCGGCTTGTTCCGTTATATCATTATGTAACCTTACCATTGTTGCTGGTAATTTTAATTGGTTCTGTTGTAAATCTTTCAAATTCTGCAAAGGAAAATGTTTACTCTGCCTCTTTATTGGTAGCACTCAGTTTTGCGGCTATTCTAGTTGCATTTTTTGCAAGAGGCTTTGCGTTGAAAGCGCAGGACAGGGCGATCAGGTCAGAAGAAAATTTCAGGCATTTTATTGCTACCGGTCAACCATTGGATAGCCGTTTACGAATGAGCCAAATCATTGCCTTACGTTTTGCAAGCGATGATGAATTTGTCGCATTAGCAAAAAAGGCAGTCACAGAAAATATGCGTGCAAAAGAAATAAAAGCGGCTATTCAAAATTGGAAGGGAGATTATAATAGGGCGTAAGGATTTCTATGTAAGTTGAGTTGAAGGAATATATATAGTATATAAAGTTTATAAAGGTTTTCAATCCGCTGCATCTTTGCTGTATTTGTAAATATCAAACGGGATTTAATCGCTAACTTTATTTACCTTATTTACTTTTTATACCTATTTACCTTTTATACTTTGCAAACCTCGAGGCTTCACTTCCCCGATGGAAAATAACCTGCCAGCTTCTCTTTCAACTCAGCAGGCATTTCACCACGTTTCATAGTTTTTGCTTCCATAAAATAAAGCGTTACATCGCCGGTATTTAAAAGAGAACCCTCCTCATTGTATATCTCAGAATGAAAAACAATTTTATGATGCAGCGGTAATTCCCTCAACGTAGTCTTAACTGTTATCAGGTCATCATATTTTGCCGGCCGTAAAAACCGGCTATGAATGTCTACCACAGGCATAAAAATGCCCATAGCTTCAATATCTTTATAAGTGTACCCCAACTGCCTTATGGCTTCGCCTCTTCCAATTTCATAAAACTGTGCATAATGCCCGTGGTACACAATACCCATCTGGTCGGTTAATGCGTAATGAATTCTTATTTGAGTTTCTGTTGTGTACATTGTTCAGTAAAGTAAAAGAAGAATTAAAAGTAATCCATCCGTCAACTATTTAATCATGCCATCTACACTTATTTTACCCGGGCCTATTAATAAAACAGTAAAGAAGCCAATAAGAAAAAGTGAAGCCAACAATCCCTGGCCAAAAACATCCATGTGATGTGCTTTGTATAAAGCAACACCCATTGCTATAATTAATGGTAAGCAGGCTAACCGGGTAAATAACCCGAGTACTATAAAGAGGGCACAGAAAAATTCGGCAAAAATTATTAAAGTTGTGTTAACTGTGCTTCCCATTCCTAATAGGTTTGGTATACGTTGTGCAGTAGTACTGAAGTGTGTTATTTTTTGATATCCATGGGTAAAAATCATCAGTGTACCAAGGCTAACTCGCAGCACCAGCATTGCCACATTTACCGCACTGGCAGTGTATTTTATCGAAAACAATTTTTTCATTCTTATTTTTTTTTTGAAGTTTTAGTTTATCAATATTTATTCTTTACCATTCTTTTAACACGGCAAATGTACAATCGTTTTTAAATTGGCAGTTATCCACTTATCAACAAAAGCTTTGGAATGGTGTTTGTGAGAGCGGCAATACAGTTAATTTTACAGCCAGCAAAAATGAATGATAAAAACAACATGATAAAATTAAAGTTTCCGTTGCTGCTGATAGCAGTTTTATTTTCCTTTTCAGCATTTGCGCAACCAACCTACGTTGTTACTGACCCTGAAAGAAGATTTAAAGAAGCAAAAGAATTATTTATTAAACAGCAGTACGCTTTGGCGTACCCTATTTTGCAGGAGGTAAAAGAAAAGTTTCCTGAAAAGCAAAAAAGTACAAATGTTTACCTACACGATGATGTGAATTATTATTACATTGTTTGCAGGTTAAAGCTGCAATTACCGGTAGCGGAAGAAGAAGCTAAACATTACATTGAATGGGTAAATAATCAACCCCGCATTGAACTGATGAGTTATCATTTGGGTAAATTTTATTTCACCAAAGACGATTTCACCAATGCACTTACCTATTATGAAAAAGCAGGCCTGGATAATTTAAGCAACGAAGAAATTGCCGATGCCAAATTTGAAAAGGCCTATTGTTATTTCAACCTAAAACGTTTTAAAGATGCAAAGCCACTCTTTAACGAAATTCACCAGTTGCCTGCTAATAAATATTACCTGCCCGCAAATTATTATTACGGTTTTATAAGTTATTACGATCATAATTACAGCGAAGCACTAAAGTCATTTAAACTGGTAGAATCCGTCGACGAGTACAAAGAGGTGGTACCTTATTACATTGCAGAAATATATTATTTTCAAAATAGGAAAGACGAGGCTTTGCGTTATGGCGAAGCCGTTTTAAGCAAGGGTGGCCTGTATTACGAAAAGGAAATGAAACAACTGCTGGGGCAAATTTATTTTGAACGTAAAAATTATACGAAAGCGTTGCCATTGCTGGAGTACTATGTAAATAAATCAAGCAAAGTAAGTAAAGAAGACTTGTACGAATTAAGTTATTGCTACTATGAAACCAAACAGTTGACAAAAGCGATAGAAGGCTTTAAGCAATTGAGTAATGAGAAAGATTCACTAGGACAAAACTCTATGTATCTGTTGGGCGATTGTTATTTACGTACCAATCAAAAAGCAAATGCAAGAACTGCTTTTCAATATTGCGCCAACAACAGTAGCAACAAAAAACAACAGGAAGTCTCGCTTTTTAATTATGCAAAATTATCCTACGATTTAGGATACCAGGATGTTGCGTTGAATGAGATGCAGCGGTTTTTAAGTGAGTATCCCAATTCATCTAATATTACAGAAGCTAAAGAAATTTTGGTGGGCCTGTTGGCCAATACCAATAATTTTAAAGATGCCCTTATTTTATATGAATCGTTCAAAAATCCTACGCCGTCAATGCAAAAATTCTATCCCGGCATTCTGTATGGCAGGGCTGTGGAGTTTATGAATGACCAGCAAATATTAAAGGCAGAAGATTTGTTTGAAAAAATTCTGAAACTTCCTACTTCTAACGTTACCGCCTATGCTAATTTCTGGCTGGGCGAAATAGCCTACCGGTTGAATGATTTTGATGCAGCGGTACGATACCTTTCTGCCTATTTGCAAAGCGGGGCGATAGCACTTGGAGAAGCAAATTCGGCCACAGCAAAATATGATCTTGGGTACAGTTGGATGAAGAAAGAAAATTATCAACAGGCCTTGCAATATTTTCAAGCCGTTGCCAAATCTGCTACCACTGCATCGCCAGTACAGCAAGATGCGTATGTACGCAACGCTGATTGTTATTATATGCTGAAAGACTATAATAAAGCGGGTAGTATGTACGACATAGTTATCAACAATGCAATGCCACAGGGCGACTATGCTATGTTTCAGAAAGCAAATATATCTGGAATAAAAAATTCAGGCGCAAAAATTACAAGCCTTAATACACTGATTCGGCGCTATCCTCAAAGCAGTTTGGTGCCAGATGCCACTTTGGAAATCGCCGACACTTACATGGCTGATGAAAAATTCAGGGAAGCGATACCATACCTCGACAGGTTGCTTACTGACCCCAACGCAGGCGGGTTAATGCCAAGGGCTTATTTGAAATTAGGGCTTAGTTATTATAACCTTAGTGAAAATGACAAGTCGCTTAAGAACTATTTACTATTGATAGAAAAATATCCGCAATCACCACAGGCAGATGAAGCATTGGCGAATATTAAAAACATTTACGTAGAGGCTGGTAAGCCGAACGAATACGTGGAGTTGATGCAGAAAAACGGGAAAAATATTTCAGCAACAGAGGCTGATGGTATAACGTACAATGCTGCCGAATTAAAATATAATAACAACGATTGCGCAGGTGCCATCGCAGGGTTCAATAATTATTTATCAAAATTTCCATCGGGTGCTTATGTGCTGGATGCTTATTTTTTCCGCAGTGAGTGTTATTCAAAAAGCAGGGACTGGACAAATGCATTAACAGGGTATGCTTTTGTAAGTGCCAAGGGCATCAATAAATATTTTGAAAGAGCAACCCTGGCTGAATCAAGAATCAATTATTTTGAATTAAAGAATTACGCAGAGGCGAAGAAAAATTTTGAATCTCTAAGAGCGGATGCTGTTAATGAAGATATCCGGCTGGAGGCAGACAGGGGGCTTGTTCGTTGCGACTACCAGTTAAAAGAATATGCCGAAGCCAATGAGGCTGCCCAGGAATTATTAAAGAGCAAAGGAATCAGCACCGATGATAAGTCTATTGCATTTTTAGTGCTGGGTAAATCGCAGCAAATAAAAAATGATTGTGCGGCTGCCATCAATTCTTTTAAATCGTGTGCCGCCATTAATAAATCGGCGTGGGGTGCAGAAGCCCGATACGAAATAGCCAATTGCCAGTTTACCCTGGGCAATTATACTGCAGCTGAAAAAGCTGCGCAGGTAGTAATAAAAGAATCGGGCAGTTACGATTTGTGGCTAACAAAAGCCTACATTTTATTGGGCGATATTTTTATGCAACAAAAAGATTATTTCAATGCAAAGGCAACGTTTGAGAGTGTGGCGCAAAACTCCACCATTCCGGAATTAAAAGCCGAGGCTCAGCAAAAACTGGATAAGGCAACTGCCGAAGAAAAAGAAGGTTCAAAAATTAATTAAAAAAACCGGGCAATAATATTAAAGCGGGCATTAAACATACAATTTACTATGGGTATTAAAATAATAATTGCGGGGTTAATTTTCTGTTTGCTGGGCACGTCATCTTTTGCACAAAAGCAGCCGACAAAAGAGCAGAGTATTGATATTACTTCAAGCTACAAACCCGTGTTGCGCAATGCAGCAAAAATTAATTTTTCAGCATCCAATATCAACGCCGACACGTCCAGGCCACATTTATCATACAATATACCACCACAGAATTTATTTTATACTTACCAGCCCATGGCATTAAAGCCATTGGCACTCACAGTGGATACCACGATGAGTCTTGGGGTAAGAAATTTTATTAAGGCTGGTTTTGGTAATTACACAACACCTTTTGTGAGTGCGGGTTTTAGTTTTGGCGATGGAAAAAAATCATTGGTGAATTTGTATGCTAATTACATTTCATCAAAAGGAAAAATACAATACCAGGATTACACAAAGTTTAACGCACAAATAAGCGGCAGTTATTTTACTGACAAAAATGAAGTGTATGGCGATGTTGGTTTTAACCAGGATATTTATTATCTATACGGTTACAACCATGCTGATTATACATATACCAAAGCTGAACTGCTGCAGCAATTTTCTAACTTTAAATTAAGAGTTGGCTTTAAAAATAAGGATGTAAACGAAACCGGCATTAACTACGATCCCAACCTTACAATAAGCATTTTTAGCAGTAAGGATAAGTTAACTGAGAATACCCTGGTAGCGGAGTTACCTGCAGAAAAAGTAATTAACGATGTGCTCTCAATAAAGGTGGCCGTAAAAGCAGATGTAACACGGTATTCTACCCAAGGTTATATTCCTAATAATTATACAGTTCACAATGATATTTATGCTATAGCGCCTGAAGTAATTTATACGCAGTCGAATTTTTCACTGCATGCCGGCGTTACCCCTACCTGGAACAATAGCGAGTTGAGCGTACTACCCAATATTTATGCAGAGCTCCGGATAGCCGACCAGCCATTTTTGCTGCAGGGCGGATGGATAGGCCGTTTTATTAAAAACACGTATCAGAATTTATCTGCTATTAATCCTTACCTCGGCACCCTGCTTACCCAACAAAACACAAAAGAAATTGAAGTATATGGTGGGTTAAAAGCATCGGTAGGAAAACATTTTAGTTTTAGTACAACAGCAAGTTTCATCTCTTACGATGATTTTCCATTTTTTATAAATGACACTGCGGCGGGCTCAAGCGGCAATACTTTTAAAATAAGCACCGATGGTAAGGTAAGTGACTTTCGTCTTCATGGCGATGTGAGCTTTATCAGCCAGGATAAATTTACAGTAACCGGCGGCATTACATTTAATGGCTATACCGGTTTGGACAATGGAAATAAGGCCTGGGGCACTATACCTTTGCAGTTGAACGCTTCAATGCGCTGGTGGGCATATGAAACAGTTTTAATAAAGAGTGATTTTTGGACATTCTCCGGAACATCCTATTTATTGCCCGGCGATATTAGCAGAACATTAAAGGGTGGTGCTGATCTTAGTGCCGGGGTAGAAGTGGTTATCACGCCAAAAATAAATGCCTGGTTCGATATAAATAATATTTTTAATGATAAATACCAGCGTTGGTACAATTACGAAGTGTACGGCATTAATCTTTTAGCGGGTGTGATTTTTAAGTTTTAGGAAACTGCTGGTTTCTCCAGGACGATTGACGATGCGAAATATTTTTGTAAACAGTGATTTGAATTATTTACACGTATGTATTTAAGTATGCCATTTTTTTAGCGTATAGCCCTATCTTTGAGTGATACTTTTATTATGGATTACTTAATTGCACCAACACTTTTTCAAAATAAAACATGCAGATTGCCTGGCATAGGTGCATTTACATTAGAAACGGGTACCGCAATTACCGAAACCCACAATAAACTAATAAACGCTCCCGTACCTTCGATTGTTTTCACGCCATTGCCACACGATAAAGATGGATTTAATGAGTTTACAGCGCTAAGCGAATTGATAAAAAAGGACCTTCATAACATAGGTAGAGTTAACCTTAAAGGAGTGGGGGATTTCGTAAAAAACCCGGATGGCTCTGTCGGTTTTATTCCTGTTCAATTAAATGCAAATTTTACCCCACCCGTTGTTGCCGAAATAGCCATTCATTCTGATGCAGTTTTTGCCAGGTTGGTAGGCGATACAGAAACTTTTAACAGCACACAGCCAACGTACTTCGCTGAAGAAAAAATAATAAAAGACCGTTGGTGGATTTGGGCAATTGTTTTAGGTACTATTGGTTTGGCAGTACTGGTTTTTTATCTGTCGCAGCACGGTTTTAATATGTTGGGGAATGCCGTGGATTATCATCTTGCTAAATAAAAATTTATTCATGTAGGCAAATCGCTTGCCCGACTTACTGAGCATCCTCTTCGTCATTAAAATTTAGTTGATCAATGCTTCAAACATTTTTGGCCAGCGTTTACCCGTAAAGTATAGTTTTTTAGTGGTACTGTCATATGCAATACCGTTTAAATAATCAGTTCTTGGTACAAGCTGGTTGTAAAAATATTGTTGCTTTAAGCCTGGCAAATCTATTTTGCCAACAATATGGCCACTGGCAGGATCGATTTTTACAATAATATCTTTTGTATAAACATTGGCATACACAAAGCCGTCAATCAATTCCAGTTCGTTGATTGAATCTACAGGCCCCAAATTATCTGTCACCTGCACGGTTGTTCTTATCTTAAAATTGTCGGGGTTTACGAAATATAAATTCGAAGTACCATCGCTTATAATAAGTTCTGTGTCGTTGTGTGTTATTCCCCATCCTTCATACGGCCAGGTTAAAGTTTTAATGGGCTTGTTAATATTATTAACGTCGTACACATTTACCACATTGCTTTCCCATGTAAGCTGGTAAATTTTATCTTTAAATATGGTAATGCCTTCACCAAAAATTTTGTTTGTACCCATCATATGTTTATGCTCTACTTTTCCGGTCTTTATATCACTAATTATTCTTAAAGAAGAGTTTTCATAGTCGCCGGTGCCTTCATACATTTTGCCATTATAGATTTCTAACCCCTGTGTGTATGCGCTGGTGTCGTGGGGATAAATTCCAATAATATTCAGGTTGATATTTTGTGGAGCCGGAATACCCGTTGAACGTGTATCAGAGGTGGTTGCTTCTTCGGTTTTAGATTGATTGCCATTGCAGGCAGTAAACATAATTACTATTGCAACGAATAAATATTTTGTCATTTAGTATACTTCGGTTTTGGGGCAAAAGTACTAAAGCGAAACAATTTTGCTGCCTTCATTTGTATAAAAGAATGCAAATATTTTGGTTCTTAACAAAATCCTTCTATATTTGTGCCATCTCTGAAACGGATATTTACCTCAACACCCCCTCAATAGTAAGTTAATACCGTTCAATTTTTCTGAGACATTATCCCAATTCTTGTATCGTACTACTGGTTTTCCGTATTTCCAATACCTCTGCTTTTAATCAGTCTGAGACTTCCCGTGAGCCAAATTTATTTTGGACAATTAATGTTTTTTATGAGAATTCTTTACGGGGTATTGCTTTTTATGTTGGTAAGTTTTGTTGCACAGTCACAGCGTGTATGTAGCACTACTGAGTATATGCAACAATTAATCAATTCAAACCCATCTCTAAAAAATTCATATAAAATAGCGGAGGATCAAATTGCTTCAACTATAAAAAATAACGTTTCGCTATCGGCAAGAGATACATCTGCCAATGAAATTATTTATATACCGGTTGTGATACATGTTGTTTATAAAACGGCCGAAGTTAACTTAAGCACTGCACAAATATTATCGCAGTTGGCGGTCTTAAATATTGATTACAGCGACTCAAATGCTGATAAAACAAATACACCAGCGGTATTTGCTCAACTTGCTGCCGATACAAGAATCAGGTTTTGTTTGGCACAGGTAGACCCACAGGGTAGAAGAACGACAGGCATCATCAGAAAGTATACTAATACAGATGCATTTTCAGCGCTTGATGCCGTTAAATATTCAGCGCAGGGCGGCGATGATGCATGGGACAGCAAACGTTATTTAAATATCTGGGTTTGTAAAATGTTCGGCAGAACATTGGGCTACTCAAGTGTACCCGGTGGCCCCGCAGCATTGGATGGTGTTGTTATTGCATACGATGTTTTTGGAACAGGGGGCAATGTGCGTTCGCCGTTTAATAAAGGCCGTACTGCTACACATGAAGTTGGCCACTGGCTTGGATTGAAACATATTTGGGGTGATGCTATTTGTGGATCGGATGATGTAGACGATACCCCCACACAGCAATATTACAATTATGGCTGCCCTTCGTTTCCACTCGTAACCAATTGTTCGCCCGATGGCAATGGAGCAATGTTTATGAACTTCATGGATTTTACAGACGATGCCTGCATGAACATGTTTACCTACGGACAAAAATTAAGGATGCGAGCGCTGTTTGCAAAAAATAATTTACATAATTCGTTTCTTACTTCATTTGCATGCGACAGCACACTGGCGCAGGGCGGCCCCATTGCTCCTGAAGATACCGCCGTAGTAGTTGTTCCTGTGGTGCCTGCAAAAACCTCCTTTACTGTAAAGGTTTACCCTAACCCTGCACAGTCAACAGTGAATGTAGAGTGCACCAATACCACAGGTACCGGCGTTAGAACAATCAATATTTTTAGTGTATTGGGGCGCAAAGTATATTCCGGGCAACTTGGTAAACAAAAGACCAGCATAGATATTTCAAATTTTCCAAGAGGGATATATATTCTGCAAATTCAGGAAGGCGCAAATAGAATTTCTACAAAAATTATTAAGGAATAAATCAAATTTTTGCTGTCATTTCGGAGTTCGAAGAATCTGCTGAGGATGGAGCGGTTGTCGATGTCTTGCTGTCATCCCGAGGAATGAGGGATCTGCTGAATTATGGCTTAAATGCCGAGAAAAGATGCATTTTACTCAGGAATTTTTTTCGCACTAATCTAACTGTGCATTAATGCGGCAATTTCTATGGCCGCAACAGGCGCCAGTGCAACACCCATGCCACTCATGCGCACACAGCAGAATACATTGTTGTCAATTGCTTTTACGATGGGCATTTTTTCTGTACCCATCGCCATAATACCACTCCACCTGTCAGTGATGGTAAATTCAGTAGCGGGTAATAAATGCTGAAGTATAAACTGTTCTAACACGGCTTGAATAGTATCAGTGGTTTGAAATTCATGGGTATTCTCCATTTCGAAAGCTTTGTTTCTAGCGCCACCTAATAATAGCCGGTTGCCCACATTTCTAAAATAATAATAGCCTTTATCAAAATGAAAAGTTCCTTTTATTTTCAGGTTGTCAATAGGGTTTGTAACCAGCACCTGGCCACGGTTAGGTATAATATCAATTGCCGGAAATAATTGTTTGGTAAAAGCATTGGTGCAAAGTAACAACTGATGTGTTGTAAACTTAAGTTCATCTCCTTTAAACGATGTTGTATTTAATTCAATGCCATGGTAATGGCTTTGATAACTGTTTACTTCAATGCCTGTTAAAACCTGCACACCTAAACTCTGTACTTTTTGCAAAAGCGCCTGTACCAATTTGCCGGGTTGCAAACCAGCTTCCAGCCTGTTTTCTATCAGATGCTCAAAACCATTGAATCCAAAATGGCCGATTTTTTCATCGGCAGGTTTAAACAAATTTTCCTGGCCGGTAATTTCCTGTAAACCTTCATTGAGCCAATCAATTCTAGCAAAACAGTCCTTCCAGTCGGATGAATTTTGTGTAAAACATTCGTAGCCGCCGCATGCATCGTAATCAATCAACCCATCACTAAAATGTTTTCTAATTTCCAATAATCCATTGTACCGCATTTCTAACAGTCGCCACATTTTTTCTTCGCCCATTTCGTCTGCATCACCAATTAATTCTCCGGGGCTGCCAAAGCAACTAAACCCTGCGTTTCGGGTGCTGGCGCCTGTTGGTATTATGCCTCTTTCTAATATGGTAATTTTGTGTGAAGGATTTTTTAATTTGAGATGTAAAGCGCTCCAAAGGCCAGCAAAACCACTTCCTGCAATAATTACATCCTGTGGTGCAAAAAAGCTTTCTTTCTCCCAAAACGACAACTGTACCATACAATAAAAAATGTTAAAAACCGTAAAGGTAAAGGCTAATTCAGTTGCATTAAACCTTGAGGCATTATTTTTGTCTCACTAATCAAAATATTATATGAAAAAAATTATTACTACAGTATTCATTGTTGCTTTTTTCACAGGCAGTATGCAGGCGCAAGGCTTGAAGGGTCTTATCAATAAAACGATTGGTGGTACTTCATCTTCCGGTTCTGGGTTGGGAAGTGGCTTAAGCAGTGACGAAATTATAAAAGGGTTAAAAGAAGCGCTTAAAATTGGTACAGATAGCAGCAGTGCTCAATTGAGTAAAGTGAATGGATATTTTGGCGATGCAGCAGTAAAAATATTGTTACCCGAAGATGCAAAAAAAGTAGAATCTACTTTACGCACGATGGGTATGGGAAGCCTGGTTGATAAAACAATTTTATCCTTAAACCAGGCAGCCGAATTGGCCGCAGGACAGGTAGATGATATTTTTTGGAAGGCCATAAAAGATATGACCGTTACAGACGGCCTGCAAATTTTAAGGGGTGGCGATTTTGCTGCCACCGATTATCTGAAGAAAACAACAACGGCGGAGCTTACGGAAAAATTCAGGCCGATAATAGAAACCAGTCTTGTTAAAGTGGATGCGACAAAATACTGGACCGATTTGTTTACTACCTATAATAAATTTGCATTGAAAAAAGTAAACCCCGACCTTACCGCTTATGTTACTGAAAAAGCATTGAGTGGCTTGTTTTACAATATAGGGTTGCAGGAACAAAAAATAAGGAAGGACCCCGCAGCACAGGTTACAAATGTTTTAAAATCTGTGTTTGGAGGAAAATAATTCCCGAAGAAAACAATAAGAAAAGCATCAATTTTTAAATGATGCTTTTTTTGTACCCATAATTGATGGAATTTGTGGTTTTGCCGCTAAGGCGTTAAGGCGTTTTTATTTCAGCCGTGGGAGCTGTCTTCACCGCCCACCAACGACAAAGCAATACGGCATCCCATGGCTAGCGGATTTAAGTGCACCTATAAACGACGATGGTTTAGTTATTAAAGAATATTTTTGCACTCTAAAGAATAAAATTTGAGTATTCCAGTTTTTTTAATAACTCCACCATTTACACAGTTAAATACGCCATACCCGGCTACAGCTTATTTAAAAGGGTTTTTAAATACCCGCCAGGTAAAATCCTTCCAGGCCGATCTGGGTATTGAGGTTACACTAGTTTTATTTAGTAAGCAGGGATTGATAAATTTATTTGCACAGGTACATAAATCTTCATCCACCCACTCACAAAATGTGCTACGGATAATTGCTTTGCAGGATGATTACATCAATACTATTGATGCAGTCATTTTATTTCTGCAGGGCAAAAACCCAACATTTGCGCACCTTGTAAATAAAAGAAATTTTTTACCGGAGGCCAGTCGTTTTGCTCAGCTTGATGATTTGAAATGGGCTTTCGGAACAATGGGTACGCAGGATAAAGCAAAGCATTTGGCAACTATGTACCTGGAGGATTTGTCGGATCTTATTACCGAATGTGTAGATATTCATTTCGGCTTTAGCAGGTATGCGGAGAAGTTAGCAAGAAGTGCGAATAGTTTTGATGAATTGTATGCATCACTTCAACAGGAGTATACTTACCTGGATAAAATTTTAATGGAGGTTTTACAAAAAAGAATGGAAGAAATAGATCCTTTACTGGTAGCCATTTCAGTTCCTTTTCCCGGCAATTTATATGCATCGCTTCGTTGCGGTCAATGGATAAAAAAGCATTATCCAACTGTAAAAGTTGTTATGGGGGGCGGTTTTGCCAACACAGAGTTGCGGTCTTTGTCGGATGCAAGGGTATTTGAATTTTATGATTTTATTACGCTCGATGATGGCGAAGCACCGCTGGAGAATTTAATAGCGTTTATTGATGGTAGAAAAAATATCGAGGAACTTAAGCGCACATTTGTGATGCAACATGGCCAGGTAAACTACATTAATAATGCAGCATGTACAGATTACAAGCAAGGGCAGGTAGGCACACCCGATTACAGTGAGCTGTTGCTGGATAAATATATCAGCGCTATTGAAGTTATAAATCCCATGCACAGTTTATGGAGCGATGGCCGTTGGAACAAACTAACGATGGCGCATGGGTGCTACTGGGGTAAATGTACTTTTTGCGATATTTCTTTAGACTATATAAAATTATACGAACCAATAACAGCGCAACTTCTTTGCGACCGGATGGAAGAGATGATTTCACAAACGGGGCAAAGCGGTTTTCATTTTGTTGATGAAGCAGCACCACCTGCTTTAATGCGGGCGCTTTCTATTGAAATTATTAAAAGAAAACTAACAGTAACCTGGTGGGCAAATATTCGGTTTGAAAAAAGCTTTACAAGAGATCTTTGCCTTTTATTAAAAGCGGCGGGCTGTATCGCTGTTTCCGGCGGCCTGGAAGTGGCTTCTGACCGCTTGCTGCAACTAATTGAAAAAGGGATTACCGTGGCTCAGGTAGCCAGGGTGACCAAACATTTTAGCGATTCCGGTATTATGGTGCATGCGTACCTGATGTATGGGTTCCCTACGCAAACTGCCCAGGAAACTATTGACTCGCTCGAAATGGTGAGGCAGTTATTTGAAGCAGGCATTCTGCAATCTGCTTTCTGGCACCAGTTTACTATGACGGCCCATAGCCCTGTCGGGCTTGACCCGAAAAAATATAAAGTAAAAAGGCTAACCGAAACTAACGGAACTTTTGCCAACAACGATATTGAACATATCGATCCCACTGGCTCAGATCATGCAAGCTTTAGTTTTGGGTTAAAAAAATCGTTGCTCAATTACATGCATGGAGCATGTTTTGACTATCCATTGCAAAAGTGGTTCGATTTTAAAGTTTCCAAAACCAGCATTGCGCCTGACTATATTTTAAATGCATTGCAACAGGATGAATTGGTAAGCAGTAAGCCTACAACAAAAATTATCTGGTTGGGCAAAAAGCCCGCCGTTGTTAGTTTTACCAAATCAAAAAAGGGCAATCATTGGCAAATGAGTGAACTTATTTTTCAGGGTAAAACAGACACACTAACTATAAGAGTGAGCGAACCACAGGGCGTTTGGCTTGCAGGAATGCTCGAGCAATTATCTGTCCATCAAAATAGAACCTACACAATTCACGAAGTAAAGCAACGCTACGAAGCGGCAGGGTTAGAGGACTTTGAGCTTTTTTGGGATAATAAACCGGTAAATGGGTTGTATCGTGTTGGATTGCTGCAGTTGTGAGTTGGTGAGTTGTGAGTCGTGAGTGGTGAGTGTCGAGGTGAGTTGTGAATGGTCAATTAAAAATGATCTATTATGAATAGAAACCTATATAAGAAGTGTTCATAATTATTGACCATTGACCCCACATTTTCGCTTCGATCTCCTCCATTTCCTTCCGCCGCGGCGGAGAGATGGAGGGGGCTGTCAAAATCCTTTCACCATCCCCATCGCCTCCATAGCCATTTTTTGATTGAATTCAAACGTGAGTGATTTGTGATTGATGATATCTACCACTGTACCAATTAAACACAGCCCGCCCGTAAAAAAATACAATATACCCATGCCCACCTGCCCTGTAACAAACCGGTGTACGCCGGCAACCCCGACAAACCCCAACAGGCAACATATTAAAATGGTATCAGTTTTTTTACGTTTATTGTTATACAACGAAATAAAAAGATGTAGTTTATCTTCTGTAAGATCTTTGGTAAAGGCCTGTAAATAGGCAAGTTCATCCGGTTCAATAGAAGGGATAAGTGCAATTAAATTTGTGTTCATTGTATGATATATTTAGGTTTGAAAGATAATTGTTTTATCCTGTTTAAAATAATTATTACAGCAAAAATACCCATCGGGTGGTATTTGAAAGAAGCTGAAAAATGCAAATGCAAAACAGCGTTTATAGAATGGCCCAGGCCGCAACCCGGACATTGATTTATACCCAGCCATCTAAAAATGCAAAGGGTAGGAGCTTCAGTATTAACCCGCATAAAAAAAAGTAACAACAGGGCACTTGCCCAAAACAATAATTCAAAATATTGCTGCCAGTATTTTTTTATTTTTATTGTAAATAGCGTATTCATTTTAATAAAAAGTTGAAGCGGCAAAAAATATAACTTCGTGCTATGCGGCTTAAAGATGCTGGCCTTTAACTGATCAATCGTTTTAAAAATAGGATAATAATTCAAAAAAATTACTATTTGCATAGCAAAATTTGAAGAGTGGTATTTTATAGTGTTCAATCGTAATCAAAATCATATTTGCTGCTGACAAGCATCACAAATAATTAACCCAGGGCATCGTATTTTTAACTTCTAAAATATTTTATTATGAAAACCATCGTGGTTCCTGTAGATTTTTCTCCTGTATCGGCTAATGCAGCTGAGTTTGCCGGTAACCTGGCTGCTTTTTACGGAGGCGAACTTTTGCTGTATCATACTTTCGAATTGCCTATCGGTGTGAGCGAATATGCATATCCTATTTTTAGTGTTGATGAAATGCAGGCCGCGGTTTTGCATGAGTTGGAAATTTTGAAAGAAAATACCCAAAGCAAATTGAGAAGTAAGGTAACCATTAAGGTGAAGACCGAAATAACTGTGTTGGAAAATGGGCTGGAGGCGCTTTGCAATGAAATCAAACCAAGCCTGGTGGTGATGGGGCTCACGGGCAAAAACGCACTTACCAGATTAATCGTTGGAAGCAATACCATTAGGGCAATTCACTATTTGACATATCCTGTACTGGTGGTGCCACCGAAAGGACAATTTGTACCGCTTCAAAGAGTTGGGTTTGCATGCGATTATAAAGAAATTGCCGAAAGTACCCCGCTAACATTGCTGAAAAAAATTGTGGCGGATTTTAGAGCAGAATTGCATGTAATGAATGTTGACTATAACAATGAAAATTTTGAACCCGGCATGGTGCAGGAAAGTTTTGCATTAAATGCAGCATTGCAGGAAATAAAACCTGTTTATCATAACGTAGAAGCAAAAGATGTTACAGAGGGAATAAACTCATTTGCTGCGGCTTCAAAAATTGATTGGATTGTAATAATACCCAAACAGCACACATTGGTTCAAAGGATATTTGCAAGAAGCCATTCTGAGGAATTGTTATATCACACAACCTTGCCGATATTATGTATTCATGAATAGCAGGTACTTACAATTTTAGTAAGTATTATTCGTTGCGTCGTGGGATATATCGACACAATGTACCACAGCCGCTTTTTTGACGAAGTACTTAATTTCCCTACAATACGATAATTAAATAGCATATATGTACCCCTTAAAGCCTGCGTGAACCTTAAACGGATTCGACAATCGCAACTATTATGTTTTTTTGTGAATTCATTTTGTCAAATAGGCCATACTTTTGCCGTCTCAAAATTGAGACATATTGGCAAATGTGTGAACCAGCGTTTTTTTGATCATAAATGTAAAATTAACCGGCCATGAGCGGACAAGACAAAGTGTTTAGGGAAGAAAAAAAAGCAGAAGATTTTAAATTTGGCGCCAATGTAGTGTCGGTCTTTGATGACATGGTTACAAGGTCTGTTCCGTTTTATTTAGAGATGCAGCGGATGATGACAGAAATTGCAGCCGACTTTGCAGTACCGGGAACCAATGTGTTCGATCTTGGCTGTAGTACAGGCACTACATTGATAAATCTTGACCGGGTATTGCCTGAGGATGTAAATTTTGTGGGGATAGATGACAGCAACGAAATGCTTATTAAATGTAAAAGCAATTTTGAAAATTCTGGTGTAAAAAGGAAATACGATTTGCAGTTGGCAGATCTTAACCAGGGCGTAAAATTAGAAAATCCTTCTGTTGTAATTTTATGCTTAACGTTGCAGTTTATCCGCCCGCTTTACAGGGAAAAATTAATGGAAGAAATTTACAGCCAGTTAAATGAGAATGGATGTTTAATTTTAATTGAAAAAGTATTGGGCGAAGACTCCATGTTTAACCGCCAGTTTATAAAATACTATTACGATTATAAACGGCGAAATCATTATAATGAAATGGAAATAGCCCAGAAAAGGGAGGCGCTCGAAAATGTGCTGATTCCCTACAAACTGATGGAGAACAGGGAACTGATGCAGAATACCGGTTTCCGATATGTGGAAACATTTTTTAAATGGTATAACTTCTGTGGAATGGTAGCCGTAAAACACACTAAAATATGATGGTAAAACTTGGCAATTATATATTTCATAACCGCAATGGAATATTCCCTCTTTTTTACCTGGTACTTTTTATTCCTTCTCCTGAGATATTTGCAGATCCAATAACTGCGATGTTGATTGGCTTTAGTATTACCTTGGCCGGTCAATTGGTAAGAGTAGTTACTATAGGGTTGGCATACATTATTCGTGGTGGCCAGGACAGAAGAATATATGCTGAAGACCTTGT
>JBGSIG010000748.1:0-3358 GCA_041742655.1 Ferruginibacter sp.
AGCGCCGGAATATTATCAACAGTAAAAACATGGTTGCCTACACTTTTGGTAACTATTTTTTCGGTGCCCACTGCTTTCCATCCGCAGGTGGCCCTGCCCTTGATCTTTATTTTATCTTCATTTAAAACAAGTGCCAATAAGCCTTGGTTGCTTTCCTGGTCGTTGGTAAAAACAAATTGCTCACTAAAGGTATAATCGTCTCCAGCCATGCCGCCAAAAACATTTACGTGTTTTCCAATAGCATCTTCAAAGCCAAATAACAATTCCTCTGCATCCGTTTCCAGGTTGCTGCCGGCAATAAGGAATGCGGGGTTTTCAAATTGTTGCTGTGCTTTTTCTGCCAATGTCTTTGAAATCTCCCGGTAATTTTTTTCGGGGTATGATGAAAATAAGATAGCGAAATAAGCCGGATTCATGTCCAGTAAAAGAATAGCGACAGAAAACTTTTCAGGGTTTTCATCGGTAAACTCACCATTGGTAGTAGCGCCAAAAATAACGATGCCTGCTTTCGTCAACAGGTTGCGTATAGAAGTGCGGTCTAGTTTGCTGGAAATAAAAACGATGGCTAGTGTGGGCTTGAAATCATCGGCCATAGATAGCTCCAATGCTGATTTTACTTCTTCTGTAGATTTTCCGTTGATTGATTTTGCTTTCATGAAAATTATTGTAATTATTTTTTTATAAATAAAAGTATCCTTATTTTAATTGAACTCCAAAGTTCCTCCCTTTAGGGGGGGGAGGGGTTTTTTCTTTTAACGCCACCACACAACAGGCATTATTATGATATTCTAATTTACTGGTTTTTCCTGCCTGCCGTACAGGCAGGGATTTTCCATATTCGCCATAGGTAAAAAAGCCTGCCATGGGTGCATCCCAAATTTTTTGCACCCCTTCTATCTCTTCTTTCATTACCATCCCAAATGATAAATACCTGCTCACGCAGGAAAACATAATCAAGGCATCTGCTTTCTGTTGTGCATCGTCTTTAATGCTCTTACAGTCTGCAACTACTTTTTCGATGGAATCAAAATCTGGCGGCATAGCAAATTTTATTTTTGATCCTTGAGGCACATTTCCAGAACAAATAAGAGAACGGTCTTTACTATTGGCAAACATGGCTGTACGTATAACCGGGTCAACATTTTCCCGCTCCACTTGCAAAGGATAATACCAGGAGCTAAGAAATGTAACGACTTCCTTGTTGTCATCTTGCTTTATCTCAACGCCAAGGTAATTCATTAACATATCCAATGCCGGTTTATCGTCGATGGTATATACAGTATTCCCTTCGCTTTTAGTAACTGTTTTTGTAGTGCCAATAGCATTCCAGCCGCAAGTAGCTATACCGCTTACATCTATTTTATCTTCATCAATAATGAGTGCTACCAAAGCGCAGTCTTTGCTTTTTCCGTTAGTAAAAACGAAAGTAGATTCAAGTTGTAAATCATCTCCTGCCTTACCTCCAAATACCGTTACTTCCCTGTGTGCCGGCGAGGAAGATCTTCCAAAGCCTTGTATGATGCCTTCAACAATTGGTTCACCATCTAAGGATACTCCGCTGTTTGCTATAATGAAGGCAGGGTTTGTAAAGGTTTCTTTTCCGGCAACACCTAATTTGATTGCGTCTTCTAAGGCAGTCTCAGGACTTGTTTCAAGAAATTCCAATTTAAAATATGCTGGATTCATGTCGAGCAACATCATGACAATGCTGCCTGCTTCAATTTCGCCATCAACAAATTCACCTGCGGTGGTAGCACCAAATATTTGAATGCCTTTGTCATGAAGTAATTGGGAGATAGCTTCTCTGTCCTGTTGAACAGATAGGAATACAATGGCTAACGTTGGCTTGAAATTGCCATCTATAATTTCACTTAGCGTAGCATTAATATCTTCTGTTGATTTTCCTTTGATTGATTTTGCGTTCATTATTATTTTGATTAATGTTTTTCTTTAAGGTAATGTTGTTTCAAAACATCTTCACCAAAGTCATTCCCTTTTTCTCTCCATATTGCATGAATATGATTGGCCGATTTTCGGGGGCCGCCGCTGTTATCAAATTCAATTAGAAAGGTAGGACCGTTAATGATATAATAGTGTTGTTTATCTTCTTCATAACCGCCTATCCAGCCAAAATAAATATTGTCGATGCCTGCTTTCAAAATTTTATCATACTCAATGGTGGCTTTGTCATATTCAAGATTGAAAACAAATTCCCGGATGATGTATTGCAGCACAGCTTTTTGAGAAGCGGTCAGCTGAACAGCTTTTATGCCCCAGTAATCAACCAGCCGTTTACCACTTTCTGCAGCAGTAATAATATCTCCGGGTGCATCTCCATCCATAGTTGCTTTCTTTTTTAATTCAGGCGTAAGCATGTTAATAAATTTTAAACCGAGGTCCTCTTCCTGCCCAAGTATGCGCCAGCCTGCATATTCCGATATCATGTATTCCGCAGGATCGGTACCAACAAACAGGGGCGTAACAGAAATTTTATTTCCTGTAAAAGTGAAGTTGACAGATAAGTGATGGCCTTCTAATTTATAGCCCCATGTGCTATCAGCAGGGCTGCCAAAAAAAGCGAAATAGAAATTCTTATGTGTCCATTGCAATGTTTTTATAAATTCATAAGTGCTTTCGTCGAATTGTTTCTGATAATAAAGACTGTCGTAATAGCTGTTTATTAAATTGTCCAGGTGCATAATGCCTGTTGCCTTAAGATAACCCTGCGAACTTAAAGATGCAGAGAGAATGCGGTGAACCAGTCTTCGCTGGTTATTATTCATGTTCCCGATATTGAGGCCAGCTCTTGCTCTCATTCCTAGAGGAAGGTTATTCCATTTTATTCTTGCAGTATCAGAAAATGCAAGCAAGGCACTTCTTTTTTGCAGGTTTTCAAAGGAATGATAAAGTGAATCTGCGTACTGCTTTATTTCATTAAAATAGTCAGTTTGTGCTTTTGAATTTGAAAAACTAAAAACTAACAAGGTAAGCAGAAGCATTGGTTTTTTTATGTGCATAATATGAGTTTACTTTTCTTTTAATGCCACCCAGCTTACATGTCTTCAGGAGATTTTCCTGTGATTGATTTTGCCTTCATGTTTATTTTTTTAACCGCCGAGAACATGGGTTAAAAGAGTTTACGCGGAGTAACTTTGCCAAATCTCTTCATCTCGAGTTCTCTGCGGTGAAAGAATTATTTTTCTTTTAATGCCACTACACAACAGGTGTTGATGTGAAATTCATGTTTACCTGTTTTTGATTTTCCAAATTTGCCATCCATCGTTTTTTTGTAATTACAGCATTTCATAAGTTTTATCTATATAATGCCCTCTGTACAACCTTCACTTTTTTAATTTTA
>JBGSIG010000749.1:0-2803 GCA_041742655.1 Ferruginibacter sp.
GTGCATGACAAACCGCTGCTACGGGTTTATTACTGCGCCAAAAATTTTCTATCAATTTTATAGAATCCGTATCGCTGGTCAAATCCCATAACGGACCGTGGCCTCCCGGGTAAAATATGCCATCAAAATCATCCGCAGCCAGGGTTGATAATAATACGGTTGCGCTTAAGATTTGCTGTAAATCCTTATCAGCTTTAAAGCGAATGGTAGCCGGAGTTTGATTATCAGGTGTATCGCTGGCTGGATCTATGGGAGGTTGCCCGCCTTTGGGTGATGCAATGGTGATTGTTGCGCCTGCATCGGCAAATATATAATACGGTGCGGCAAATTCTTCAATCCAAAAACCTGTCTTTTTACCTGTGTTTCCAAGCTCACTGTGTGAAGTGAGTACCATTAATATTTTCATTTTCTGTTATTTTACGTAATTAAAAATTTTATGCTTCGACTATCATTTTTCCAATATTACTTCCTTCAAATAAACCCAGCAATGCAGCAGGTAATTCATCAATGCCCTTTACTATGCTTTCTTTATACTTCAATTTCCCTTCCTTAATCCAAAGAGCCAATTGGCTAAATCCTTCTGAAAACTGGCTTTGGTAATTGCTTACAATAAAACCCTGCATCAGGACACTCCTGGTTAACAGCATCGGCTGGAGCCTTGGCCCCATGGGAATTTTTGTACTGTTGTATAGGGCAATTTGACCGCATAATACAATTCTTGCGTGGAAGTTTATCCGGCTGATGACAACGTCCGAAATTTCGCCACCTACATTATCGAAATAGATATCTACCCCATTGGGACAAACATCAGCAACAGATTTTTTAAGGTCTATAGTCGTTTTATAATTGATAGCTTCATCAAAGCCAAATTCATCTTTCAGCATCTTAATTTTTTCATCGCTTCCTGCCAGCCCGATTACCCGGCAACCGTTCAGTTTGGCTATTTGACCAACTACTATACCTACCGCACCCGCAGCACCTGATACCACTACGGTTTCGCCCGCCTTTGGCTTACCAATATGGATTAACCCAAAATAGGCAGTAAGCCCCGGCATACCTAATATGCCGAGATAATAACTTGCCGGCGCAATAGAAGTGTCAATTTTCATCAAATTCTTTCCGGTTACAATACATTGTTGCTGCCAGGGAAGATTACCGGTAACCGTATCATTTACTTTAAAATCAGCTGAATTACTTTTCAGTACTTTAGCTACTACCCCACCTGCAATGGGTTTTCCTATTTCGAAGGGGGGCACATAAGATTTTGCATCATTCATTCGGCCCCGCATATAAGGGTCAACAGAAAAATACATGGCTTCGAGCAATATCTCATTCTCCTTTATTTCGGGCAACTCAATAGTTTTCGTCTGAAAATCTTCCAATACGGGCATTCCAGTCGGCCTGCCGGAAAGTACTATTTGTTTTGTGGTCATTTTATTAAAATTTTTTACTGTCAATTTAAGAAATGAAAAATATCCTGGCTAGTGGCTACTCCTGCTTCCGTACAACGTAGTAACTCTTTTATAAAAATATCAGTCAGTTTGTCTGAAGCTGGTTTATCTATCGCTATTCCCTTATTATCATAAACTTTCTCTACATTTCTTTGGTGCAAAATAAAGTACTTTTCAAACGTAAGTATTACGTAATTTCTGTAAAGAGTTACATGATTTTCGTCAAAACAAAAATGTTTGCACCCGGAAGTTTTATAAAAAAATGTTTTGAATGATATTTATCTTTGTAGTCTAATAATTGAGGACATGATTCAAATTATTCTTAGAAGATGGATGTTTCTATTTGTTATTTTTTTACTAAAACTTAGGAAAGCATATTTGATATATGGTAATACTATATTATTTCAGCCTCAAGGAAGCGAACATAAATTACATAAATTGATAAGCTATGCCCGTAAAAATGTCTCATACTTTAAAGAAAATATGCCTGCAGTTGAAAATAATGAAAACATCTTAAAGGCTTTTAATGAACTAAAATTTGTTACACTAAAAAGTCAGGTGAAAAATAACTTATCAGAATTTATTGATCCCGTATTAGTCAATGATCACAGATTGCTGAATTTTAAACAAACTAAATTAACGGGTTTGCTAAAATTTTACAAAGATGATATCATATTTCCAATGAGTACCGGCGGTTCAACAGGCTCACCATTAAATTTCTATATCAGTAAGAACAGAGGCTTGAAATTTCTTATGCAGTTTGTGGCTATTGCCAAAGCCATTGGCTGGAAGGAAGGAGAACCTCAGATGGCTTGTATGCAGGGAGGAATGTATCAGCAATCGAACATGATTTCAAGAATAATTCCCCTTATTGGAACTCCGGGGTTTGTATTCAGGGAGATAAATTTACAAACGGCAATTGTTTTTACAGCTCATTTTAAAAGGTATAGGCCGGTTATTTTGTTTAGCTCCCCATCTTTTTTATCTGAGATAGCCTTCTTGCTTGAGACAAACAAAATTATATTACCCGGAAAACTAAAGGGAATCATGTGCATTGGTGAAATGTTGTTGGAAGGTCAGCGCAAAATTATTGAAAGCTATTTCAAAACGAGCGTATATAACGTATACGCGTCAAATGAAATGGGAACCATGGCTGTGGAATGTAAGGAGCACAATGGATTACATATTTTAGAAGCCAGTGTATTTTTGGAAAATGATGCTGACTTGAACATCATTGCCACTGCTTTTCATTCGGAATGCCAGCCATTTATAAAATACAATACAGGTGATATTGGAAAGATTGAATACCAGGAGTGCGCGTGCGGAATTACCGGCAAAAAAATAACTAATTT
>JBGSIG010000750.1:0-4564 GCA_041742655.1 Ferruginibacter sp.
AATATTTATATCAATTTAAATAAGGTCACTTCAATGAAAAAAGTATCGAAAATTATTTTACTCCTCCCGCTTATTTGCCTGGCTTTCATAAACCCAAGTAAAAAAATGAAAATTGTATTTTTTGGCGATTCAATTACACAGGCCGGCGTTCAACCTAAGGGCTACATTACAAAACTGGATAGTATTTTTAAGCAAACAAACCTGCCTGACTCGTATGAATTGATTGGTGCTGGTATTGGCGGCAATAAAGTATACGATTTGTATTTAAGAATGGAAGAAGATGTGCTGAGTAAAAATCCTGATGTTGTTGTAATCTATGTAGGCATTAATGATGTGTGGCACAAATCAACTCACGGCACAGGCACCGATGCAGATAAATTTGAGAAATTTTACCGTGCCATTATAACAAAAATGCAGGATAAAAATATCAAAGTAATTGTTTGCACACCCTCTGTAATTGGCGAAAAGAATGATAGCTCAAATCAGCAGGATGGAGATTTGAATCAATACAGTAAAATAATCAGGCAAATAGCAAAAGACTTTACCATACCGGTATGCGATTTAAGAATGGCTTTTTCAGAGTATTTAAAAACCAATAATCCTGCCAATGGAGAAAAGGGAATTTTAACCGTTGACAGAGTGCACCTGAATGAAAAGGGCAATTTATTTGTTGCTACCCAAATGTGGAACGCTCTTCAGCCAATGGTGGTTAAATAGATGTAGATAAGTATTTTTTTTCGCCAACCCTTTTAATTGAAAAAAGCTAACCGCAAATATTTACGGTTAGCTTTTTGATTTTTTTTAAAATGGAATAATTGAATCTCCATTTTTGACCTGCCAATTCTCCTGGTTTGTTTTATTCGTGTACTGCCAACACAGGAACTTTACTTTGGTAAATGAGTTTATTGGTATGTTGTGTTTTAAACAACCGCTCATAAAACGTATGATACTGCGGAGAAATAATTATAAGATCTACATTTTTATCTTTAGCGAATACTTCTATCGACTCATGAAAATCAAAGAGCCGCATAAAATAAAATTCAGGTTTAAAATCTGCCATTAAAACTTCCATCCTGTTCCTTTCCGCTTTAATTTCCGGAGTTAATTCAATATAATGTTCGCTGTTAACATTTAAAATGTGAACGGCTGGCTGAAACATTCTCAGCACGCTTTTAACCGCAAGTAAGGTAGGTGTATCTTCAACAAATTTAAGGTTAGACGATATCAGGGCATTTGAAATGCCATTAAATGTGGCATCTTCCGGAACAATAAGTACGGGACAGATTTCTTTTTCAGCTATCTTAAGCGTATTGCTTTCGCTAAATCGATGAGCACCTTCTGTTTTTGCCGTAAGGCCCATCACTACCATAAATGCCCGTTTTACATTTGCAAATGCAGCAAGGCTGTCAATAAAATTATCGCCCGATTCTATCTGCGTTTCAACCGGATTTTCCATGCTAGTCAATTCTTTGCTAAGGCTGACGAGATAATTATTGGCTGTTTCGGCGTCTTCACCATTTTTGTAGTAATGATATAATATAAGCGTTACACCAGCCTTTCCTTTATACATATTAGCGGCATAATGGGCCGCATTAAGTGATGTTTGGGAAAAATTTAAAGGGACAATGACATATAGCATCTTAAATTAATTTTATACAAAATAGTTAAAAAATCAGGGATTTCAATATTTTTTTATAGTTAGCTTTTTCAAGCTTCCGTAATTTTCCTTAAAACTGCAAAAATCTATTTCAGCGATTTAAGTAGATCTTCATTCAATTTTACATAATCTCCATTATTAGCAGTTTTTGCCAGTTCCAGTGATTTTGTAGAAGCTGCAATTGCATCTTGTTTTTTACCCAGTTTTACGAGGCAATTGGCTCTTTGGTATTGAATCCAAAAAGCAGAAGGGTTTTGTTCAGCAGCCTTATTAAACCACGTTAATGCCTGGTTAAGGTCTTTACCATTTTCCATATAATACATTCCGGCGTTAAAATAAGGCAGGTTGTCTTTAGTCATCACATTGTTGATTTGCGCCATCACTTTGCTATCAACATCTGTAGAAATAGGCAGCGTTAAAGAAGTATTTTCCCACTGCAAGGTTAAATCACACGTGCTGCCTTTTACATTGGTAAACTGCATAGTAAATGTTTCTACTTTATCATGTAATTTCATAGGCTTTACGTTAACCCTTACTACATCGCTCTCTTGCTTGTACGCAGCAGGCGACGTTACATCAATTTGTTTTGTTATGATCAGTGTCCAGTCGTCTTTGCCGGGTATTGAAAGAAGACCGTAAGTACCCGCAGTAATTTTTTTACCGCCGATGGTAACATCATCGCCGAAGGTGAGTGTTGTGGCCTGGTTGGCACCCGTGCGCCATACTTTATCAAAGGGTACAAGCTCACCAATAATAACCCGGTCTTTGGCATTGGGCCTTGAATACGATAATTCAATGGAAGACAATCCAAAGTTTTGTTTAATGGTTTGCGTTGTACTTGGTTGAGGGGTATTTAGTGTTTGCGCAAAACTTACATTTAAAGCGGCCATCGCGAAGACGAATAGTATTTTTTTCATAAATCGTTTTTTTTTTTGTGAACCGCTAAATTAACAAGTATTCATTTGAAACAAAAGAAATTATTATTTAAAAGAAAAAAGGATTGCTTTTTAATTGTAGTAACAGTGGGAAAATTAAATATAGTTCGGTGGTAAATAAAATAGAAGCAGGCATTTATGAAGGCATTCTTTTTCCGCTCAAAACTTTTGTATTGCAATTTGCGTACCTAGGATTGGGTGGCAATTTTCACTTTTATTTTATTCCATGCTTAATCGACTATTCGGGTTGTAACGGCCTGAAAAATATAACAGCATCACATTTTTTATTATAAAAATAACTACGAGCACTAAAATCAAATTAATGAAAGCATTGTCAATCGCAGTTTTTGCCTTAGTATTTTCAGCAAATAGTATGGCCCAATCAGTAAAATTCAGCAATACAGGCGGCGTTGCAATAAAGGGCTATGACCCGGTTGCATATTTTTTGGAGCATAAAGCTTTAAAGGGGAAAGATGATTTTTCGTTTGACTGGAGTAGTAGTAAATGGAACTTTATTTCTCAGGCCAATTTAGATAGTTTTAAAATTGCGCCTTTACAATATGCCCCACAATACGGAGGCTACTGTGCAATGGGATGCAGTGAAGATCATTTGGCACCTACTGATCCAAATGCATGGACCATTGTGGATAATAAATTGTATTTAAACTATAACATGGATGTAAAAAAGGCCTGGTTTGCGGATACTGCCAAACGTATAAAAGCTGCTGACGACAACTGGCCTGCACTTAACAAATAAATTAAACCTAAAAATATCATCAATGAAAAAATATCTTCCAGCGTTAATTGCGATGCTATTTTCCGCCGGTATTATAAATGCACAAACTGCTGTAAGGGTAAGGGAGTTTAATCTTCAGAAAGCACTCGCTATTGAAGGGTACGACCCAGTAGCATATTTTACAGAAAATAAGGCAATGAAAGGCAACAAAAAATTTTCGGCCTCGGCCGAAGGGGCGATCTATTATTTTTCCAGCGCTGCCAACAAAGACCTTTTTATTAAAGATTATAAAAAGTATGAACCCCAGTATGGTGGCTGGTGTGCCTATGCCATGGGCGCCAATAACGAAAAAGTAGAAATAGATCCTGAAACATTCAAGATAATTAATGGGAAGCTTTATCTATTTTATCATACCTGGTCCAACAATACCCTTACAAAGTGGAATAAAGATGAAAAAAATTTAAAAACAAAAGCAGATAAGAACTGGCAGACTTTGTATCGCTAAAAAAATATTCTAAATCAATTGAACTATGACTTTTACAAAAATTATTTCCTGGATATTACAAATTGCAGCGGCTATCATTCTTTTACAAACACTTTATTTTAAATTCTCGGGACATCCTGAATCGGTTGAGCTTTTTACAAAATTAGGTGTTGAGTCCTGGGGTCGAATTGGCACCGGTATCATAGAACTAATTACAGCAATTTTATTACTTATTCCTGCTACTGTTTTTACCGGCGCTTTATTAGGAACTGGCCTGATGGCTGGCGCTATCCTTTCTCACTTAACAGTTATTGGGATTGAATCTAAAGGCGATGGCGGACAATTATTTATGCTGGCAATAGGAGTAATGATTTGTTGCCTGGTATTAACGGCATTGCATAAACACCAGGGAATTGCTATGTACAAAAAATTTTTCACTAAAAACTACAATATATGAAACCTCGTTATGTAATTGTTATTCTGTTTGTAGCTGCATTACTACAATCCTGTGAAAAGGATCAGTTAGGTTCTACCATACCCATCAACGAAACGGTAGACACTACAGCAACTAAAAATTTGGCAGGCACATTTGTATCCGGTCCCTATGGCACAGTTTCAGGAATGGCTGAAATATTTAAAAATGGTTCAATGTATGAAGTTAAGCTTGCCGGGTTCAATTCATCAAACGGGCCTGCCCTGCACGTGTATTTGTCTAAAGAATCAAAGCCTGTTAATTACATTGATTTAGGCAT
>JBGSIG010000751.1:0-1676 GCA_041742655.1 Ferruginibacter sp.
AAAAGTCAGCCTCCTTTTACAGAATTGATATTGATGAAGCTCCTTTATTAAAAAAACAATTTGGCATTACAGAATTGCCAACAATACTATTTTATCAAAAAGGCACAGTTATCGATTTTGCAGTGGGGTTGATTTCCAGAGAGGACATGATTGCTAAGATTGAAAAATTGGTCTAATAATTTTCGGTCAGTTCTATGAAAGATTCAATGTTGACGAATTAATTTTTATTAAAAAAACTGAACTATGTATAATCAAAATGATTTTTCAATGGTAGATCAAGCAAGTGGAAGTGCTGCATTTAACCTGCACAAATTCGAAAATAATTCCTTCTTCGGACAAATACAGCGCAATAACTATTTCTCCCTTATTTGGGTTAAGGAAGGCCTTGGAAAGTTGAAAACAGGTTTTTCTGAATACGATTTTAAGGCTAATACACTGTTTGCTTTTGCTCCTTTTCAGCCGTATGTATTTTCAACAGAAAATCCTCTAAAGGGTGTTGTTATTAATTTTCATCCAGAATTTATGTTTATCCATCAGCACGAGCAGGAAAAGGGGTTTAAGGAAGTACTTTATAACAATGAAAGCAATGCGCCTTTTGTACATATTGACAGCAAATCCACTTCAACTTTTGATACGCTATGTGAAAATATTGAGATTGAAATGGAAAATGCTTCGTTGGCTAAACATGATTTACTGGTGGCCTATTTAAGAATATTTCTGATCAATGCTTCCAGGTTAAAAATAGACCAACAGCCTTCAGTTACAGCAGCCGGACAAAAGACTAAAGAGCATCACATACTTCAAAAATTAAAAGATGCTATTGAAGAAAATTTCAGGGCCAAACATTCGCCCAGCGATTATGCAGCTATGTTGTACGTTACCACCAAAACATTGACGAAAGTTTCAAAATTGCATTACAATAAAACACTTTCAAACGTCATTAATGAACGAATCATCATTGAGGCTAAAAGAGAATTATTCCTTACCAATAAACCAGTGAAGGAAATTGCTTATGAGTTGGGTTATGAAGACGAATACTATTTCAGTCGCTTCTTTAAAATAAATGCCAATGTGTCTCCACAAAAGTACAGGGAAACAGTAGTCTTTGCAAGAGCATGAGACGGAAGATATCATTCAGCCGCTTCCTGTGTCATCTTATGTTACCGGAAGCAGCATTAACACAAACAATACTGCAAACAAACCTTGCAATTAAAAGAACCTGGTTGCTAACCGGTGCCAGGTAAATACCGCTGTTCAAAGATAGTTTTGAAATTCTGTAACATTTTAATAACGACCGTATCTAAATAGCAAAACTTTAAAAAACATTAGCCATGAAAAAAAAATAAAATAGTAAGAATCCTCCTCTTATCTATGTCTTTGGTTGCAATTTCTTTTACACAAAAGAACGCTTATCCTTTTGATGTAAAAATCAGTGGGCATGCTTAACATTCAATCATTTTTATTCCCGGATCCGCCAGCTTAGGGGAAGTATGGAACGATTCAAAATCTGAATATGAGAATGATCATACCTGTTACACGCTAACCATGGCAGGGTTTGCAGGCATAACAGCTAAACCAGGTGCAACATTAGACGAGATGATCACAAAGTTTAAGCAATTAAACAAACAACTTGAAGCCTGATAAATAGGTTACGTTAATAATGTCGGCAGAAATTC
>JBGSIG010000752.1:0-8398 GCA_041742655.1 Ferruginibacter sp.
GCAATGGTCAATGGTGAATCGGCAATCAACACTGCTGGAAACACAAAATTTGGAAAAACATTCTCCATTCACCATTCACCATTCACAACGTCTTATTATCGGTGGCAATATTGGAAAAAATAAAATAACACCAAACGAGGATGCCTGGAAAGATTATGAAATTTGTTTTACTGCATTGCATGATCATGTAGATTATTTTGTAGTAAATGTCAGTAGCCCTAATACACCTGGATTAAGAGCGTTGCAGGAAAAAGAATCCTTAGCTAAAATTCTACAAAACCTTCAACGGCTTAATAATTTAAAACAAATTCCGAAACCGATCCTGCTAAAGATTGCCCCTGATCTTACCATTAACCAGGTTGACGACGTTATTGACCTTGCGACGGAAATAAAACTCGACGGCTTGGTGGCGGCCAACACAACCATTGATCGGTCATCGTTGTTAACAGATGATTCGGTCTTAAAAAATATTGGTGCAGGTGGGCTTAGCGGTTGGCCATTAAAACAACGAAGCACAGAAATGATAAATTATATTAATAAACGAACAGGTGGCACGATACCCATCATTGCAAGTGGCGGTATTTTTACTGGGTCAGATGCCGTTGCAAAAATGAATGCCGGTGCTTCGCTGGTGCAGGTTTGGACGGGATTCATTTATGAAGGCCCTTCGATTGTTACCAATATTTGCAAACCCTTTTTGTAGATTGTCTTTTAAATTTTACTATGGATCATTTATTTACCTCAGAAAGTATTATCAGTTTTTTTGTGCTGGTAATTTTAGAAATTGTTTTGGGTATTGATAACGTAATATTCGTAAGCATTATCATTAACCGGCTACCTCCTGAAAAAGAAAAACCCGCCAGGAGGATATGGATGATAACAGGCATCATTGTACGCAGTTTACTATTGCTGGCGCTTGGCTGGTTATTAACGCAAAAAGGCAAACCTGTGTTTACGGTATTTAATAAGCCATTCGACCTTGCCAGCCTGGTGATGTTAGCCGGAGGTTTATTTTTAATTTACAAAACCGTAATGGAAATACATGATAAGCTGGAAGGCGAAGATGAGAGTTACCAGGACCGCAATAAACCTCCACTTACTTTAGGTAAAGCGGTTTTGCAAATTATGTTGATAGACATGGTGTTTTCATTTGATAGTATTATTACAGCAGGCGGTACAGCCGATCATGTAGAGATTATGATTGCAGCCGTTGTGATAGCCATGATAATAATGTTTTTATTTAGCCCCAAAATATCGTCTTTCATACACATGCATCCATCACTAAAAATGCTGGCTCTCTCCTTCCTGGTAATGATTGGCTTGTCTTTAGTAATAGAGGGATGGGATTCAGAAAAGGCGCATGACCTGCACTTAAAAAATTATATTTATTTTGGTATGGCGTTTTCTTTTTTAGTGGAAATTTTAAATATGTCTGTTTTAAAAAGACAAAAAAAGCACCGGCGTGTTGAATTAAACGAGCCAACATTAAATAAGGAAAATAAGTCGGACCAGGCCAGTTAAATGGCTAATCCGTTAAATTGTTTTGAAGATAGGTTAACAGTTACACAGCAATGTGGCAGCCACAACTCCTGCCGTTTCTGTTCTCAATCTTGTATTGCCCAATGCTACGGCAACAAAATTATTTTGTAAAGCTTCTGCTATTTCTTCGCTTGTAAAATCTCCTTCGGGGCCTATAAGAATAAGCTGTTGTTGTTGGTTTGCCGAAAGTTCGTTAACTAGTTGTGACTTTGAAGTTTCTTCTTCGCAATGAGCAATAAATTTTTGCTGAAAATTATGCTTGCTAATATCCCTTAGATATTCGGGATACTTTAATGGTGCATGTAAAAGAGGTAACCAGGTTTGCTGTGATTGCAACATGGCGCTTATTAAAATACTTTTCATTCTATCGTGGCGAAAATGCGGCTTCTCTGTGCGGGTGCATAGTAAGGGAACAATTTCACTAACGCCAATCTCTGTTGCTTTTTCAAGGAACCATTCAAAACGCGTAGAATTTTTTACAGTGGAAATGGCGATAGTTATTTTCTTTGCTGGTGGCGCTTTGGTTGCAAATGACAATATTTTTACTACACATTTTTTCCTGTTATCATCTATAATTTCCGCAGTAAATAAATTTCCTTTTCCATCTGTTAGCAACAACTGTTCACCATTTTGCATACGCAATACCTGGGCAACATGTTTAGAAGTGTCTTCATTTAAAACAAATTGCGTAGCGGAAATTGTAATTTCTTCGGTATAAAAAAAAGGAAGAGGCATTTTAGAAGTTATAATTCGCTTATCGATTTAAGACACTTGCTTTTTTTCGTTTAAATTACTTTTGTAATTCCTGCTATTATACCCACAACCGGTTTAGCGGAATAATTTATCCATCTCAATTTAAAAATTATTCATTAAAACGGCGCTTCATCATCAAATGCGCCATCGTTCATTTTGCTTCCTTTTTGAATGTAGAGTTTTGCGCCTCCGCCTCCATCATCACTTCTTACAGGCCTGAAATTACCGCCGGGTATTCCGCCACCAAAATCGTCCCCGCCTTCTGCGTCTTCTATAAATTTTTGAATGTGAAGCAATGCCTTCAATTTGATGGTGTCAAGACTACCATTTCTGTGTTTGGCAATCTTTACATAGGTTTCGCCTTTATTGCTTTCTCCATGTTCGTTAGCAGTAATATCATAGTATTCCGGGCGATACAAAAACATTACCATATCAGCATCCTGCTCAATAGCGCCCGATTCACGCAAATCGCTTAACTGCGGAATTTTGGCACCCTCTTTTCTTTTTTCAACTTCACGGCTTAACTGGCTTAAGGCTATAATTGGCACCTGTAATTCTTTTGCCAATCCCTTCAGGTCTCTTGAAATACGACTTATCTCCTGCTCTCTGTTGCCATTTTTGTTCTCGCCTGCACCGCTCATTAGTTGCAGGTAATCTATAATTATTAAGCCAAGATTGTGTTTGTTTTTTAAGCGCCTGGCTTTTGCTCTTAGTTCAAAAATATTTAATGCAGCCGTGTCATCAATATAGATCGGAGCATTGCTCAACCGTTCTATTCCACGCTTGTACAACTGCTTCATTTCGTGCTCTTCCAGCTTACCACGGTTAATTTTTTCCAGCCATATTTCACTTTCGGCACTTAAAATACGCTGCACCAATTGGCCGGCACTCATTTCCAAACTAAAGAACGCTACCGCTGTAGGTTTGGTAGGATGCAATGCTGCTGTGCGGGCAAGGTTGAGTGCAAATGCTGTTTTACCTACGGATGGCCTCGCCGCCAACACTATTAAATCAGTAGGTTGCCAGCCATAGGTTAATTTATCAAGCGATGGAAAACCACTGGGCACACCAGTGATATCTTCATCACGGTTACGCATATCCTCAATACGCTGAATGGTTTTTACCAATACTGTATTGATGTCATCAAAGTTTTTGCGCAGATGGCTATTGGTGATTTCAAACAACTTGCTTTCAGCATCGTCCAGCAAATCAAACACGTCGGTACTGTCTTCGTAAGCATCCCCGATTATTTCACCGCTTATCCGTATTAACTCCCGCTGAATAAATTTTTGCAGAATTATTCTCGAGTGAGCTTCAATATTTGCAGAAGATACTACTGCGTTGGTTAATTTAGACACATAATAAGGCCCACCCACCAACTCCAGTTCTTCTTTTAATTTTAACTCTTCCACCACCGTCAGTAAATCTATCGGCAAACTTTTTTGCGCCAGCGACATCATCGCTCTAAAAATTCTTTCATTGCTTTCTACATAAAAGCATTCAGCCTTTAAAATTTCAATAACAGTATCAAAGGCACTTTTTTCCAGCATGATAGCGCCTAATACCGCTTCTTCAAGATCTTTTGATTGTGGTGGTACTTTTCCAAATACCATGCTTCCCATGTCGAGTGAAGGCTTCCTCCTTGTTTTTCTATCTTTATTTAGGTTAGTAAGATCCATTTTTAAAAACTAATTAATGGTTATTGGTAAGTTATTTTTAGGCTTTAGTTTAAACAACATAATCGTTCCTGGTAATTTTTAAAACTTGCAATTGGAAACCTCATGCGTTGAAAATATTACCGGGCGGCTAAGGTAAAGGCTAAATGGGTTTGGTTTATCCACAAGTGAATGTTATGAACTTTTAATAATGATTTTCCACCGCCAATTCACAGACAAAATTAGCTTATTAACCGCTTATCAACAGGATTATTAACAGCCATTAATCAAATACGGCGGCATTGCGTAACAATTTATTAACACAGGTTTGCTTGTCATTTTATTTTTCTTCACTAAATACAATAATTATTAAACTTGCTTTATTCGTTATGAATTTGTAGGATTTTTGAAATCGCTTTGCGAGTTTAAAATAATGCTCTCATTTTCTCCTTAGCAGCCAATAACTATCTTTGCCGCATCTTAAAAAATAATTTAATAATTAAATGACCATTAGTTACAATTGGCTGAGTGAATACCTGCCGGAAAAGTTAGAACCAGAAAAATTGAGCAAAATATTAACCTCTATTGGACTGGAAGTAGAAAGCATTGAAAAATATGAGGAGTTAAAGGGGGGATTAGAAGGTTTAATAATAGGCGAGGTATTGGAGTGCGGAAAACATGCGGATGCCGATAAACTTAGTATAACTAAGGTAGACGTTGGCGAAGGTGAACCATTGCAGATTGTGTGTGGCGCTCCAAATGTAGCGGTTGGGCAAAAAGTGGTGGTAGCAATGGTAGGGGCAACAATACACCCTTTTGCAGGTGAATCAATGACAATGAAAATAGCTAAGATTCGCGGTGCAGAAAGCTTTGGGATGATTTGTGCCGAAGATGAAATAGGCCTTAGCGATAGTCATGCTGGTATTATGATATTACCTGCGAATACAAAAGTTGGTATGTCAGCCGCCGCCTACTTTGGCACTTACAATGATTTTATTTTTGAAATAGGCCTTACCCCAAACCGAATGGATGCTATGAGCCATTTGGGCGTGGCTAAAGATGTGTGTGCCTGGTTGTGGCATCATAACAAAAAAGAAACATTGGTAAAATCGCCTTTTAAAAATAATTATGGTTTTAAACCAGATAACAAGGGTTTACAAATTGGCGTAACTATTGAGAATAAAGCTGCTTGCGAAAGGTATGCGGGAGTGAGTATACAAGGCGTAACCATTGCGGAAAGCCCAAAATGGTTGCAGCAAAAGTTAAAAAGCATTGGCCTTAGGCCCATCAATAATATAGTAGACATCACTAATTTTATTTTGCATGAAACCGGTCAGCCTTTACACGCATTTGATGCGGATAAAATTGTTGGCAACAAAATAATTGTAAAGAATGTGCCCGACTCGACTCTTTTTGTAACCCTTGATGAAAAGGAAAGAAAGTTGACGGCGGAAGACCTGGTAATTAGCAATGAAAAAGAAGCCATGTGTATCGCTGGAGTTTATGGGGGAATGGGAAGTGGCGTTACTGCCAACACAAAGAATATATTTTTAGAAAGTGCGTGGTTTAATCCGATTAGTATTCGCAAAACTTCTTTTCGCCACGGGTTAAGAACCGATGCGGCGACTCGTTTTGAAAAAGGTGTTGACATCAGCAATACAGTAAATGTATTAAAAAGAGCCGTGCTGTTAATTAAGGAGATAGCTGGCGGCGAAATAGCATCAGATATTGTTGACAACTATCCTGATCCAAAAAACAAAGCCGAGGTGGCTATCAGGTATCACTACTTAAAAAAATTAAGTGGTAAAAATTATCATAGCGATACCATCAAAAATATTTTGACTGCACTGGGTTTTGAGGTTATAAAAGAAGGGCTGGATGATATTCGTGTAGCCGTTCCCTTTAGTAAGCCCGACATCACTATTCCTGCTGATATTGTGGAAGAAATTATGCGGATTGATGGACTGGATAATGTTGAAATACCGGCTGTAATAACCATTTCACCTTCGGTAGAAAAACTTGGATATGAAACCGCTTACAAAGAAAAAATAGCCACTTATCTTGTAGGAACCGGCTTTAATGAAATTTTTACCAATAGTATTACCAATGCGGCATATTATACAGATGCGGTTTTGAAAACAACGGTAAAAATGATCAACAGTCTTAGTGCCGATTTAAATATAATGCGGCCCCAGATGATTGAAACCGGGCTGGAAAGCATCGCTTATAATTTAAACCACCGTAATAACGATTTGCAATTTTTTGAATTTGGCAAAACATATAGTTCAGACGAAATAGGCAAATACGAGGAACGGCAACACTTAAGTATTTATATAACGGGTAAAAAAAATGCAGATGGCTGGAAGAGAAAAGGAGATAAAACAGACCTGTATTTTGCAAAAGGCATTTTTGAAAAGATGATGGTTTTGCTGGGTATAAAAATATCTGCATATGTACATGATCCAAATGATAAATTAGATAGTTGCCTGGCGGCAAAAGTAAAAAATGATGTAGTTGCCAATATTGGTATTGTCAATAAAAGTATGCTTAACCGGTTTGATATTAAACAACCTGTTCTATACCTAGATATTGACTGGGATAACGTTGTGGCAACTAGCAAAAAACAACGAATCGCCTATAAAGAGATAGCTAAATTCCCTTCTGTCCAAAGAGACCTGGCTATTGTAGTGGATAAATCAGTTAAATACGAACAGGTAGAAAATGTAACTTTAAGTGCTAAAATAACCAGGCTAACCTCTATTAAGCTATTTGATGTTTTTGAAAGTGAAAAACTGGGAACAAATAAAAAATCTATGGCAGTGAGTTTTACCTTTTTAGACGAAGAAAAAACGCTGACCGACAAGGATATTGACGCCATGATGAGTAAAATAATAGCATGTTACGAAAAAGATTTGGGTGCAGAAATTAGAAGATAACCATTGCTTCAATTTGTAAAAAAGTGAGAATAATATTTTATTTATTTAGTTTTTTATGCCTGATATAAACGACCATATACAGAGGGTTAACACTAAACTTCAGCAAATACTGAAACAATACCATCTGTTACAAAGAGAAAACGAAAGGTTGAAGGAAACAGTGAAAAACCTGCAGGTTGAAAATGAACAAATAAGCCGATTGCAACAACAGGTTAGTATTTTAAAATCTTCAATCGGCCAAATGACAGAGTCCGATAAAAAAACATTTGAAAAACAAATTAATCAATATATAAAAGAAATTGATAAGTGCATTGGCTTGTTAAGCGAATAATTATATGTCAGAAGTAGAATTAATACCCATCAACATTGTAATTGGCGATAGAACCTATCGCATAAAAACCCTTCCCAAAGATGAAGAGGTTATTCGTCATACCTTAAAGGTTATCAATGATAAGATAATTGAGTTTAAAACTCAATATAGTGGAAAAGACATGCAGGATTATATTGCAATGGTATTAATTTGGTATGCAACTCAAACGAGTGCCGAGAGTAATCCGGCGCTGGAAAAAGAAGTCGCTGATGCCCTACTTAAAATGGAATTAGCACTTGATAAAGCGTTGTAAATTACTTTCATAACGTCGCTGGCACCTCCACCAACTGTGCAAAAAATCATTATCTTCGCCAACTAATCATCTCACTCAATATTCGTGGGTAAAGACAGGGTATATAAGATTGTGAACCGTTTAAAAACAAAAAAAATCAATGGAGCCAAGCATATTTTCCATCATCGTTGGTATAGCAGCCTTAATAATAGGCATTGTACTGGGTAAAATACTTTTTGCCAAAAACACTAAAAAACAATTAGAGCAGGCCGAACAACAAGCAGGCCTTATTTTAAAAGAAGCAGAATTAAGAGCTGACAATTTAAAAAAAGAGAAGGAACTGGATGCCAAAGAGAAGTTTGTTCAAATGAAGGCAGCGCATGACAAAGATGTGATGCAGCGTACCCAAAAAATTACTGACAGCGAAAACCGTATCAAACAAAAGGAGCAAAGCATTAACCAAAAAGAAGGTAATCTTGAAAAGCAGGTTAAGGAAAATGACGCTATAAAGGAAAACCTTAATCGCCAGATTGAGGTAGTCAATTCCAAAAGAACGGAGCTTGAAAAACACCAGGAAGAGCATATTCGCCGCCTTGAAAAAGTCGCCGGACTATCTGCTGATGACGCAAAAGCCCAGTTGATTGAAAGCCTGAGGCAGGAAGCGCAAACAAAAGCCCTGGTAATTCAGCAGGAAATTATTGAAGAGGCAAAACTGAAAGCTAATAAAGAGGCTCGAAAAATTGTTATTCAAACCATTCAGCGTACCGCTGCCGAACAAGCAATTGAAAATTCTATTACAGTATTTAATCTTGAGAGCGACGAAATCAAAGGATCTATCATTGGCCGTGAAGGCCGGAATATCAGAGCTATTGAAGCAGCTACTGGTGTAGATCTTATTGTTGATGATACGCCC
>JBGSIG010000753.1:0-14559 GCA_041742655.1 Ferruginibacter sp.
TAAAAAATGTGAAAATAGGCTTTGGATTTATTAAGGCTACGGAAGGCATACGAAATGTAGATGAGCAATATAAAAAAAACTGGAAGGGTGCTAAAAACGCCGACATCCCACGGGGCGCCTATCATTTTTTTACACCTTCAAGAAGCGGCAAGGCGCAGGCTGCCAATTTTATTGGTACAGTAAAATTAGACAGTGGCGATTTGCCACCGGTGCTGGATATAGAACATATTAATGGAACAAGTATCACCAAACTACAGCAGGGAATAACTGAGTGGCTTTTGATAGTGGAGGCCCATTACCATGTAAAGCCTATCATATATACCAACGTATTTTTTTATAAAACTTTCTTAGGCGAAAAATTTGATGGCTATCCATTATGGGTTGCACATTATTTGGTAAACGATACCCCAAGAATAAACCGTAACTGGATTTTTTGGCAACACAACGAAACCGGCCAGGTGAATGGCATTGGCGCAAAAGTTGATTTTAATGTATTTAACGGAGACAGTATTGCGTTTAGAAAACTGCTGATTAAATAGGTAATTGATGTCTAGTGTCGGATTTTTTGACCTGCCGGCCGGCAGGCAGGTGTCTGATTTCTTTCGGCTCCATTGCAGCAATTGATAATTGACCGAACCAATGACCGGTAAGAAATTATTGCGATATTTGAAATGCCTTAAACATTTATCTACAAAATATGGAGGAGCCGGATATAAAAGAGTTTCTGATACGCATTGTTCAAACCATTTCAATTAGTATTGCATGGCTACTGGTTAATATGTGCGCTGGTATATATTTCGGCTTTGCATTTTTTGATGGCCGCCCGTCTTTAGGTAACTATATTTTTTATGTTTGGTTTCTCATAAGCCTTGTTTGGCTTATTCGTTATTTCAGAAAGAAATGGAAGGGTTGGAAAGAAATTGGCGAATGATTGTCGCAGCATATCGAGGTTGCTTAGTTTTGCCGATAAGGCATTAAGGCGTTTTTATTTCTTTCATACCTCAACATTCTGGATGTTGAATGCCTTCAAGTAACAAAGGATTTTCAAAGTGCCGATGACTGGATAATGAAAATTATTATGTGTTGTTGCAATAAATTGGCGATTTAATTAGTCAATCCCGAATAATGAATCGTGAATTTGACCATTCACCATTGACCATTTATGATAACGTTAGTGTTTATGATGCGGAGAAGTGCATTTGCTTTGGTGGCACAATCGATAATTATAAAAATGGGCCGATATTATCAGTAGTACGGCAATTGCCAAAAACAGGTATTCAAACGTTGGAAAAAATTGTTTAAGCACTAAAAAAATAAACCCCACAGAAAAAATCAATACCGGGTGCCATGAACGATGGTGTTTTATGTAGCCATGAAATAAAGAATAAGAACCCACCACGAATGCCAGCGCTATCATGCCCCACTCAAAAAATAAATTATGAATAATATTAATGCCGAATACAGGCAGGGTGCTAACCACTATTGGCAGCAGCGCACAATGAATGGCACAGGCTATAGATGTAGCAATACCCAACGCATCCCAGTTTATTTTTATATTCATTTTATAAGAACGGCAAAGATAGTATATTTGCAATAAGGTTGCAAGTTTTAAGATTTCATTAGGTGTAAGCACGGCAGGTTAACACATCATTTGGGTGTAGCTTTGCAAAAAAATTACAATGAATAAAAAATGGCTTTGGTATTTAGGTTTCTTTGTTTTATTGTTTGGGGGATATTTTTTATTTGTTTTTAGCCAGACGGATATTTCCCAATCGAACCTACCCGTAATTAATAATAATATAAAAGATTTTTCATTTACCGATCAAAATGGAAAAGCCATTACGGAGAGAGATGTGGAAGGAAAAGTGTACGTGACTGAATTTTTTTTTACTACCTGCAAGGGAATTTGTCCGAAGATGAATGCTAATATGCGCCGGGTGTATGATGCTCATAAAACAGATAGTAATTTTATGATTGTATCACATACCTGCATGCCCGAAACAGATTCGGTACCGCTGCTAAAAAAATACGAAGCAAAAATGCTTAATGGTAATCTTGATAAGAATGCCGACGGCTCTTTTAGAATTGATTACGATACAGCAACCGGCAGCAAACTATCACCGGCCAACCCACACTGGTTATTTGTAACCGGCGATAAAACGGCGCTGTACGATATGGCAAGGCATAGTTATTTGATTGATAATAATAAACCCGATACAGCTCAAAATATAGCAGAGCAATTTATACATACCCAGTTTTTTGCGCTGGTAGATAAACAAACAAGGCTGCGGGGGATTTATGATGGCTTGAAAGAGGATGAAATGCAAAAATTATTAAAGGACATTGATGGCCTGATAAAAGAAAAACACCAGAACAGGGAACTTAAATCGTATTAAGGATGTACAATTGTTCGGAATAAAATAAATTTTTATGGAAGCACTGCTCGATATTTTAAAAAGGAACCAGCTTAGTGTAACCGACGGCCGTAAAAAAATACTGGAACTTTTTCTACACAGCAATGGAGCATTGGCACATGCTGATATTGAAAAAAATACCGGTGAAAATTTCGACCGGGTAACAGTATACCGTACCCTGCAAACCTTTGTTGACAAAGGAATTATTCATACAATACCTACAGCAGACAATTCTATTTTATACGCTTTGTGTAAAGACAACTGCGAGGCGGGCCACCACCACGATGACCATGTGCATTTTATTTGTGATGATTGCAGCAAAACTATTTGCCTGGAAGAAGTAACGGTACCCACTGTAAAACTTCCAAAAGGTTTTAAGCCGAAACATGCGGCCATGGTTGTAAATGGTATTTGCGATGATTGTCAATAAAAATTTTGCTTTGAGTTTTCAATATGCGCCTATGTTCCGGATTGTTTTTTCATCTTTACTCGTCACTTTAATGATTGCTAGCAGTGCTAGAAATAAAACACCTGCTGAATTGATTGATACTTTTTCGGAGAATAAAGTGACCTTGGACTCACTTTTTAAAAAGTTTGCAAAATGACAAAAAATTAGATTCGCAATTTTCATTGGTCCGGATACCGGAATTCCCGAGATAAAAAAATCATACCCTGAAGTTTATGATATGATTAGAAAGGTTGGCATTACTGATGCTTCTTCACACAAAAACGCAAACTGCAAGTACTTTCACTGGTATTATTTCAAAACGGATTGGCCAAATGAATACCCAATTTATTTGATTTTTAATACTTGCAATGAGGAGACCTCTAAAGGATTTTATAAAAAGGATGAATATTTAAATGAAACTTGGGGATTAGTAGATAATTGGCAAATGTTTCGTTTTGTAAAGACAATAACAAATGTTAAACAATAAGCACTGCGGATACAAAAATGGTATGTAGTACCTCGTACTTTTATTTTTTAATTGAAGATTATCGCTAACTTAAAACAGCCATTTCTTTTTTCACAAACTCCATCAACACTTTTATTTGCTCGGGAGAAAAGTCAAATTTTAGTCCTGCTGTTTTATATAAATCAGGTAAGGTTTTAGTGGCACCTAAACTTAATGCGGCACAATAATTATCCAATGCCTTTTGCTGGTCATTTTTAAATTGCATCCACATGCCAATGGCGCCTAACTGTGCGATGCCATATTCAATATAATAAAAAGGCACTTCAAATAAATGCAATTGTCTTTGCCAAAGATTACTGCGATAAGTTTCCAGACCGCTGTAGTCAACAACGCTATCCTGAAATTCGCTGAGTATGGCGTTCCATTCGGCTGTTCTTCCGGCATTTGTATGCTGCGGGTTTTCGTATATCCAATGTTGAAACTTGTCTATCACAGCTATCCATGGAAAAATGGTAATTACTCTTTCTAACTGGCGCTCCTTAGCTCTTGTTAATTCTTCCTCATTGCTGAAAAATACATCCCAATGTTCCATGCTAAAAAGTTCCATCGCCATGCTGGCTACTTCAGCAATTTCCATCGGGTATTGTTTAAAGCCTGTCAATGGCAATGCATGCGCTAAAAAAGAATGTACTGCATGGCCACCTTCATGTACCATAGTGGTTACATCACTCATTTGCCCTGCGGCGTTCATAAAAATAAAAGGAGCGCCGCTTTCGGCTAATGGGCAGTTATATCCTCCCGGGGCCTTGCCCAGTCTGCTCTCCAGGTCAAGGTGTTTTAAATGCTGCATTTTTTTAAGGCAGTCGCCAAAAAACGGGCTAAGTTTTGTAAAGCATTCAATTGATTTATCAATCAGTTCTTCACTTGTTTTAAAAGGCCTGAGTGCATTGGTGCCTTCTGGCTCCGCATCCAAATCCCAGGGGCGTAAATTATCCAGCCCAAGTTTTTCCTTTTTCTTTTGATAAATAATATTTACCAGCGGCATTACATGTAGCTTAACTGCTTCATGAAATGCAAAACAATCTTCTTTGTTATAATCGAACCTTCCCAACTCTTTAAAACGATAATCACGATAATTTGTAAACCCAGCATTCAGTGCTTCCTGGTTGCGTTTTTCTATTAACTGGTTGAAAAGCCCGTCCAAAGTATTTCTGTCGAGTAATCTTCTCTCCTGAATTTTTCTATACGCTTCTTCTCTTAGTTTCCTGTCGTGGCTTTCAAGAAATTTTGCGGCCTGTTGCAGCGTGTACTCCTGCCCGTTAATGTTAACCGTCATCTTGCCGGAAATAACACCAAATTGCTGTTTCAATACTGAGAGAGATGCCTGGATGGGGATATTTTCTTCCCTGAACAAATCGATACTTTTTCTTGTGCTTCGCAGGTAAGTAAAATATTGGTCGGGGTTTAAACTTGCTGCCAGAGGATGATTGACAAGTTTTTTATTTAGCGCATCCGAATAGGGTTCGATGTTCGGCTGAATTTGCATACAATAGAAATTAAAAGCTTCTTCCAATGCTTTATTTTCTGTGTCGCAGGTCATTTTTATTTGGCGCCAGCAGGCGTCTTCGTTCACCACAGCTTCCAGTTCACTTTGGTCTTTTAGCCACTGTTCCAATGCTTCGTTAGTTTCGATAGGCCTATCCAGCAATTCTTTAAAAAAAGGTTCAAGGCTTTGCCAGTCGGTTACCGAAAAATTAGCGGGAACAAAATGCCGGGGCATCTTTTGTATATCTGCTGTGTACATGGTGAATGGTGGGGTGGTGAGTGGTGAATGGTCAATGGTGAATGGGCAATTGTCAATTCGAAACAGTTTAATTGTTAGCCTTCAATTTTTCACCATTGACCATTCACCATTCACAAAAAATGAATGGGCTGAAATTAAGCCATCTTTCTTGGTGAGTTAATTTTTTTTGGTGGTGCCGTCCTAACTGCGGCCTGTTTGGTTTCAGCGGCCTTTGCTTTTGGCGTAACTACATCGTGTGCTGCTCCATCCTGCTCAGCATTTTCTGACAATTTAATTTCTACATTATTGGCAGTAAGTTGTTGAAACCATTTTATCATCCTTTTCATGTCGCTGTTGTATACCCTTTCAAAATCCATATCTGGAGATACTTTTTCGAAATATGCTTTCACGGCTTTTGCATCGCCGCTATCTGGTAATTTGGCTTTACTGACTTGCATAGCTGTAAAAATTTCCACAAGGTTCACATTATCCTTAACGGTAAATATTTCTATACTTTCCAAATGAGAGAAACTGTGTATACGGGTGCTTACAAATTTGGTGGTCTTATCTTCCAGTGAGCGCACAACACCACCATCTGCTTTTGAAGACATCAATTCGAATAATCCGCCCATGCCGGTTATTGAAACTAGTTTGTTATAATCCATAGCTGTTTTTTTAGGCATCAAAGATATACTACTGAACCCATTAGGCACTTGTTAAATTTAAAAGAGGGCATAAAGAATTTTCGCTAGGTTGTATACAGCGCTATCAAATTAAATTAAAAATTAATTATTACACCCGGGCATCCTTTCTGGTCAATTGTATATTAACAGCAGGTACACAGGTTATTGCCATAATACTATCTACCGAAAAAAAATAAAATTTCGACTGGTCTTGTCAGTTATGTCGTCTTATACTTCTTAAACACGTATTAATGACTAAACTTATAAGCTGCTTATTATTTTTATTTACACTGGCATCCACGGCCCGTGCACAAAGCATTAAAGGAATATTGTTAGATGAGGCAGATAGATCGCCGGTGGCTGGTGCAACTGTCAGTATTTTTTTACAAAATGATTCTACCAAAAATGTTGTGAAAAGCACGGTTACCGATAAAAAAGGCAATTTTGAATTTACTGGAACAGTGGAAGGAAATTACTTTATTAATATTAGTTTCATAGGCTATCAAAATTTAATTAAACCTGTTGTAGCCAACGAAGGAATTACTGACCTTGGCAAGCTTATTTTTACAAAACGGGGAAAAGATCTTGAAGACATAACCGTTATTGCGACAGCACCTGCTGCATCGCAAAAAGGTGACACTACCCAGTTTAGCGCCAGCCAGTTTAAAGTAAATCCCGATGCTACCACAGAAGACTTAATAAAAAAGATGCCCGGCATTACCGTAGCAAGGGACGGTACCGTAACCGCTCAGGGAGAGCAGGTGAAAAAAGTTACGGTAGATGGGAAAGATTTTTTTGGCGATGATGCTACGGCTGCATTAAAAAATATTCCATCTGAAATAGTATCCAAAATACAGGTATTTGACAGGCTTAGCGACCAGGCACAGTTGACGGGTTTTGATGACGGCAATAGTGTGAAGGCAATAAATATTGTAACAAAAACAGGTATTAAAAACAGCAGTTTTGGGCGGGTGTATGCGGGCTACGGCACAGATGACAGGTATGCTGCCGGGGGTAATATGAGTTTTTTTAAGGATAACAGGCGTATTTCTTTGGTGGGTAATTTCAACAACATCAATCAGCAAAATTTTGGCTCGCAAGATCTACTGGGCGTGTCAGGCAGCAGTGGTGGACGCAGGTGGGGAAGAGGTGGTGGCTCGGAAGATTTTTCCGTTGGCCAAACGCCGGGCATCAGTAAAACAAATGCTTTTGGTATTAACTACAGCGACCAGTGGGGTAAAAAGCTTACGGTTACCGGAAGTTATTTTTTCAACAACAGCAATACTGACAATACCTCACTGATAAATACTGAGACTTTTTCTACGCCGGAAAATTTACACAGCATACAAGCTACCACAGCCCAAACCGAAAATTTCAACAACCGAATTAACCTCCGGTTAGAATATAAAATCGATTCAAACAATTCAATTTTTTTCATACCCAGTGTTAATTTTCAGAATAACAATTCAACCTCCCTTACTACTTTAAAAAACTTTTATAGTCTCAACGATTCCGTCAGTAATTCATTAAGTAATGTAAATGCGGAAAGGCAGGGCTACAATATCCGCAATAATATATTGTACCGGCATTCTTTTGCAAAAAAGGGCCGTACCATGAGTGTAGGATTTAATTCTAACTATACAAAAAATGATGGCAACACAGTTACAGATGCAGCGTATCGTTTTTTTAATGAAGGCATCACTACCGATTCGCTTCAGCAACAATTGTATGATAACAATAACGATGGCTATACTTATAGCGGCCGTATTGAGTACACCGAGCCTATTGGGAAAAAAGGACAATTGCAGATTGATTACAACCCATCAATTGTAAAAAATAAAACAGACCAGGAAACATTTTCTTATGACGGGAAAAATTATACCGTTTTTGACACCTCTTTGTCAAACTATGCAAACAATACCCTTACCACCAATAATGCAGGTATCAGTTACCGGTTGTCACAAAGCAGGGACGATCAATTTTCAATTGGCACGGACGTTCAAAATGCTACATTAAAAAGTGAGCAAATTTATCCCTATGCGTCATCAGTAAACCAATCTTTTTTTAGTGTGTTGCCAAACGCAAGATGGATAAAAAAGTTTTCACCCGTCAGCAATATTCGTGTGTTTTACAGGGCAAGGGCCAATTTCCCTTCGGCAAATCAATTACAGGATGTAGTAAACTTATCTGATCCGTTGCGGGTAAGCACAGGGAATCCTGATCTTAAGCAATCGATTAGTCAATTTGTTGGCACGCGGTATAGTTATACCAATACTAAAACAAATAAGAGTTTTTTTGCCAACGTATTTTTTCAAACTGCAGCCGACTATATTACCAATGCTACTTACATTGCACAAAAAGATTCAGTGATTCAGCAAGGTATTGTGCTTAAAAAGGGATCGCAGTTAATTACGCCTGTAAATCTTGACGGATATAAAAGCCTTCGATCTTATTTCAATTACAGCATGCCAATAAAAGTTATAAAAACAACTGTGAATGTAAATGCAGGATTTACTTACTCAAAACTACCTGGGCTTCTTAACAATATTAATTCAATTACAAACAGTGTAGCATACAGTGCCGGAGTTGTGTTAGCCAGTAACATTAGTGAATATGTTGATTTTAATTTGAGTTATAACGCAGCCATTAACAATGCCACCACGATTTCAAACATCACCACCGAAAATAATTACGTTAACCACACGGCAGGTATCCAGGTAAATTTATTGAGTAAGAACGGCTGGTTTATTCAAAACGATGTCACGGGGCAGATATATAATGGCCTGTCGCAGGGCTTCAACCAAACTTACTGGTTGTGGAATGCAGCGATCGGTAAAAAGTTCCTGAAAAAGCAAGTGGGCGAATTAAAATTATCTGTGTTTGATTTATTAAAACAAAACCAGAGTTTTGTGAGGACAGTTACCGGTGCTTATATCGAAGATGCACAAAGCCAGGTATTGCAACAATATTTTATGCTTACGTTTACTTATAGTCTTAAAAATTTTGGGAAGCCTGCTAAAAATGCGGGGTGGGAAAATGAAGGACGGGGCGGCGGCCCTGGCCGTGGTGGACCGAACGCAGCAAGTCCTTCGTTTTAACTATTTTTAGCCTGTAATAAAATAGACATAGTGTACCAAACGGAAGAGGAGCTAGTTAGAAAATTGCAAAACGGTGAGCAACAGGCTTTTAAAATAGTTGTGGACCAGTACCAGCATATGGTATACAATACGGTGCTGGGTATTGTGCAAAATGAAGAAGATGCGGAAGATATTACACAGGAGGTTTTTGTACGGGTTTACCAGTCGATCGGTTCTTTTAGGGGTGATTCCAAATTTTCTACCTGGCTGTACCGCATCAGCATAGCAAAAGCTTTGGACAATGAAAAAAGCAAAAGACGTAAAAAACGCTTTGCATTTATACAACGTTTGTTTGGCGAAAATGGAGAAGATCAATATCACCCCGTTGAATTTAATCATCCCGGCGTTGTGTTGGATAATAAGGAAAAAGCCAGGGAACTATTTATGGCACTAAATAAAATACCTGATAAACAGCGCCTTGCTTTTACGCTCAATAAAATAGAAGGATTGAATAATAACGAAATTGCTGAAATTATGAATACCTCCTTTTATGCAGTAGAATCGTTACTGGCAAGAGCAAAAAAAAATCTTAAGGAACAATTGAAAAACTATTATTTACAAAACGAAGTATAAATAATACAGCTATGAAAAATTATAAGAATATAGAACATCAAATTGAAAATGCACTAAATAGCATTGATGGTATAGAAAAAGCATCTCCAAAGCCCTACCTGCTTACCAGGATAAATGCCCGGTTAAATAACCCGGTTAAAAGTGCCTGGGAAAATGCGGCATCATTTATAAGCAAGCCATCAGTAATGGTTTTAGGGCTTTGCCTGGTCATTGGTGTCAATCTGACTGTTATAACATTTAACGGCTTTTCGAAAACTAATACGGATACCGAACGACAGGCAAGTACCTTTTCGGATGAGGACTATTTCTCCGCCACTTTTGCTACCATTGATAATTTTGAAAACCCATAAACTGATGTCCACACAATCAAAAAGCAAAATCCTTCTTATAATAATTGGTATTTTATTAATTGCTAATATAGCGTTGGTATCTTTTTATGTTTTAAACAGGCCTGCCGCAAAAAAAATGGTACGCTCAGACCGAACAGCCGCTGTATCAACATTTTTGCAGCATGAAGTTGGTTTTAATCAGCAACAGCTAACACAATACGATTCGTTGAGCAGGCAACACCGGGCATTAATAAAGCCACTGTTTAATAAAGTGAGAATGGAAAAGGAAAATGAGTTTAAGCAATTAACATCGGATAATTTCAGTGATTCTTCTATTGAAAACACGGCAGTTTTATTTTCTACCAAACAAAAAGAGATTGAAATAGCGATGTTTAAATATTTTAAAAATATCAGGAATATTTGTACACCGCAACAACAGCCAAAATTTGATTCCTTGTTTTATAAAGTGTTTAATAAGAGAAATGACTCCGGAAAAAAATAATTTTTTTCAGCGACGATTTTAAATAACAAGATCGTCCAATATAAAATATAAATTTTATGAAAAAGAAAGTGACACTATTAACCATCGCTGTTTTTATGGGCCTTGTATGGGTTATGGCCCAGGGACAAGGCGGCAACCGGTTAACACCTGAAGAAAGAGTGAAGGCAGTAAACGAAAAGCTGGCGCCCTTAAATTTAGATAAAGAAAAACTGGCTAAAACAGACAGCGTTTTTACAAATTATTACAAAACGCTTCAAAAGGAGCGGGAAGAAATGATGGCTTCAGGTAATATGGATCGTGATGCAATGAGACAGAAAATGCAAAAGTATGGTAAGGAACGGGACGATCAGTTGAAACAGATTTTTACTGAAGACCAGTATAAAAAATGGAAAGATGATATTGAACCAACCATGCGTCCACAACGGCAAAATACTCAGTAATAAAAGATAGTTAGTTTTGGTTTTTTGATGAATGTAAGACCCTGTTTCTTTGAGACAGGGTTTTTACCCCCATCGCCTCCCAATAAAAATCGGGACGATGTGCCGGGGAGTTATTCGACGACTCTACTTTTTTCATTTCATTTATTTATGCAGAGACCCTTCACCTATTTCTTTCAACACATTCTGTATCCTTAAATTCACTGTTTCGTAATCGCTAAATCCTTTAGAAATCAGGAAGAATTTGGTATCGTTTTGCTGAATAAATACCTGGGGGAAACCGGTTACCTGCAAATGTTTGCACAAAGCAAATTCGTAATGTGCTTTTTCTTTAAATTCTTCACTTTCTAATTTGCCGAAAAATTCCTCTTGAGGCAATTTATATTTTTCTACTAAATGGCGGTAGGCTTCATCATCGTCCAAATCCCGTCCTTCGTAATTAAGGGCGTATTGCAAATCACTGGCAAAAAGAACGGCGTCATCCGGAAAATATTCTTTAAATACACACAATGCAATAGCGGGCTTTTCGGAATTCATAACCCAGTCGCTTTTATCAGGGTTTTTAATGTGCCATAAAAAATCTTCGCCGAATTGTATGGCGGTTAACTCCTCTACTCTTTTATAAGCCGTTAGTATATAGGGGCCTATTTTTTCTATAGGCATTACTCCATCGTCTATCATCATGCCACCGCTTAATACTTCTATGAACATGTCATTCTTATATTGCGCTGCAATTTTTTTAATTACCGGACTAAAGCCGTAACACCAGCCACAGTAAGCGTCGTAGCAATAAATAAGGGTAGGTTTGTTCATACTGTAAAATTGATGAATTTTTCTTTTAGATAATTGAGTTCAGCCAAAATAGCACTTCTATTGCTGATAAGTTAACAAATTTATTCAAAAACAATGGTTTTGTTTTTATGTATCAAAACCCTGTCTTCAAATACCAAATGCAAAGCTCTGGCTAAAACAGCGGTTTCAATTTCTTTACCGGAACGTACCATATCTGCCGTGGTAAATGAATGTGTTACTGGAATAATTTGCTGAGCAATAATCGGACCTTCATCTAACTGGTTGGTTACAAAATGGGCAGTAGCACCAATTAGTTTTACACCTCTTTCATAAGCCTGCCTGTATGGACTTGCACCTACAAATGCCGGTAAAAAGGAATGATGGATGTTGATAATCCGCGAGACAAATTTGGCCACAAAGGCCGTTGATAATATTCGCATAAATTTTGCAAGCACCAGGTAATCCACTTCATATTTTTCAATGATGCCTATCATGCCATCTTCAAATTTTTGTTGGTCGACATTATCGGAGGATACAAGATAAAACGGCACCTCAAAACGTTGGCAGATTTCTTCGAGTTTGTTGTGATTGCCAACCACACATTGAACGCTTGCACCAAATGTTTTAAAATGATTTCTAATTAGGATGTCGCTTAGACAGTGATAATCTTTAGTTACAAAAACAATGATTTTTTTCTCAGCTTTCGGATTAATTTTTATTGCAGCTTCGGTTGGAAGAACGTCTTTTAGTTGACGTTGTACCACAGAAAAATCATTTACACCTTGTGCGTCAATGCGAAGAAAAAAGCGATTTTCAATGGTATCAACATGCTCCCGCATAGAAACAATATTAATACCCTGGCTTGCTAAAACTGTTGAAATGGCACCAACCAGGCCAACATGGTCTTTACACTGAATTAGTATTATCATTAAATTTTATTGTTGTAATTACTGAGTGTAAAAGTTAATTTTAATGAGCCTCCAGCCAACTCTCACCTACGCCAAGCTCTGCATCCGTGGGGACATGGTTTGGTAATTTCATGGCAGTTTGCATACAATTTAAAATAATGGGCTTTATTATTTCCAGCTCATCCCTATGTGCATCAAATATCAATTCGTCATGCACCTGCAGCAACATTTTCGATTTAAAGTTTTGAGTTTTAAATTCTTCGTGAATTTTTATCATCGCCAGTTTTATCATATCAGCAGCACTGCCCTGTATGGGCGAATTGATAGCGTTGCGTTCCGCAAATCCCCGTACGGTGAAGTTGCCGCTATTGATATCTTTCAGCCATCTTTTACGGCCCATCAATGTTTCAACATAGCCATGTTCTTTTGCAAAATTGATGGTATCATCCATGTACTTTTGAATATTTGGAAACTGCTTTTTGTAATTGTCAATGATCTCTTTCGCTTCGCTCCTCGATATTTTTAAATTTTCGGCCAGGCCGAATGCCCCCTGGCCGTAGATGATACCAAAGTTTACGCTCTTGGCTTTGTACCTCATTTCCTTTGTTACCTCGGTTTCTTCTACATTAAATACTTTAGCGGCAGTGGCAGTATGAATGTCTTTCCCAGTTCGAAAAGCCTCACACATATTTGCATCTCCGCTGATGGCTGCCACAATACGTAGTTCAATTTGCGAATAGTCAGCAGATACCAACTGGTAATTTTCATCCCTCGGAATAAATGCTTTTCTTATTTCCTTACCACGGTCAGTACGTACAGGAATATTTTGCAGGTTAGGGTTGGTGCTGCTAAGCCTGCCGGTTACTGCTACTGCTTGTGCATAGGAGGTATGAACCCGCCCTGTTTTTTTATTAATCAGTTGGGGCAAAGCATCAACATAGGTATTTTTTAATTTTGTCAGCTCCCGAAAAATTAAAATGTCATCACATATTTTATGTTGCCCGGCCAGTTTCAATAATACATCTTCTCCGGTTGCGTATTGGCCTGTTTTAGTTTTTTTTGCTTTAGGGTCCAGTTTCATTTTATCAAATAGTACTTCGCCCAATTGTTTGGGCGATGCCAGGTTAAAACGAACGCCCGCCTGCTCGTACACCAGTTCCTCACTTTTTTTTGCATCAACTTCCAACACCTCACTGTACTCTTTTAAAAACTGCTCATCAATCCGGATGCCTTCAAATTCCATATCAGTCAGCACTTTTACCAACGGATTTTCTACTTCGTAAAAAACTTTCTCAACATTTTTAGTTTTCATTTCTTCGATGAAAATGTTTCTTAGCTGCAAAGTAATATCTGCATCTTCTGCCGCATATTCCTTTATCTTTTCAGGCTCTACGTCCCGCATGTTTCCCTGCCCCTTTCCCTTTTTGCCAATCAGTTCTTCAATATGCACAGGCTCGTACCCGAGGTATTTCGCACTCAATGCATCCATCCCACTCTTGCCATCAGGTTCGGTTACGTAGTGGGCAAGCATGGTATCAAAAATGTTTCCTTTTAATTCTATGCCATACCATTTCATCACCAACAAATCGTATTTAATATTTTGTCCTATCCATGTTTTTGATTTGTCGCTAAATAGTGAGTCAAACTGTTGCAACAATTTATTGCAGTCTTCTCTTTCAACCGGGCAGTGAACATAAAATGCTTCACCTCTTTTATAGGAAAAGCTAAGGCCTACCAGTTCTGCATCATTGGCATCAATTGATGTGGTTTCTGTATCGAAACATATTTCCGGTTGTGCTTTTAGTTTATCTACCAGGTTCATTACCTGTTCATCGCCCTCAACCAGCGAATAGTTGTGCGGAGTGTTGTTTATGTTCTTATCAACAACCAAAAAAGTTTCATTCTCTTTGTCATCTGAAGGCGCCTGTTTAGTTGCTGAAACAGTTGCCGGTTCTACCAGGGTTGCAAATAGGTCCAATTGTGCGGTGGAGGCCTGCTTATTCTTTACACCGGTTTCCTGAATTTGAACACCGGTTTCCAGCTGAATTTCTTCTCCCAATACTCTCTTAATAAAACCCCTGAATTCA
>JBGSIG010000754.1:0-12156 GCA_041742655.1 Ferruginibacter sp.
TTTTGTAGAAAATTTCACCATTTTAAAACCTTATGCTACAACAATATCTACCGTCATAATTGTGGTATTGGTTACTTTTTTATCGATCATTGTTGGAGAGCTGATTCCAAAAAGGATGGGCTTGTTAAGAGCGGAAAAAATAGCCAGGTTAGCAGCAGGGCCTATGAATATTCTTTCCAAAATAGTTCACCCTATTGTATGGCTCCTTAATTCGATAACGAATATTTTTTTTAAAGTGTTAAATATTAAAGCTGCTACTGACAATGCCATTACTGAAGATGAAATTAAAGCCATGATATCTGAAGGCAGCGAACACGGAACAATAGATGAAGAAGAAAAAGAAATTATTGAAAGGGTTTTTCACTTAGGCGACCGAAACATTACCTCTTTAATGACGCATCGTACTGAAATTGCCTGGTTTGATATTGAAGACACAGTGAGGACCGTGACAGAAAAATTTGACCAAATAACCTACTCTACCTACCCGGTGTGTGATAAAACCGTAGATGATATAAAGGGGCTTATTTATATCAAAGATCTTTTAAAAGTTCCATTAACTACTCCTTTGAGAGAACTAACAAAACCTGCATTATTTGTTCCGGAAAACAACAGCCCTTACCAGGTATTGGAAAAAATAAAACAAACAAAAATACATAGCTGCTTTATAGTAAATGAATATGGCACGCTAGAGGGGATGCTAACGCTGAATGATATACTAGAAGCCATCGTAGGCGACGTGCCACAAACGGGTCAGGAGGAGTATGAAATAATTGAACGTCATGACGGAACTTACCTGGTTGATGCGCAGATTACTTTTTATGATTTTTTAAGCCGCTTCGAAAAAACAGAATGGATGAATGAGGGCGAACACGAATTTGATACCGTTGCCGGCTTTGTGCTGCATGAGCTGGAACGAATTCCGAATACTGGTGAAAAATTTGAATGGCGAGGTTTTGAATTTGAAATAGTGGATATGGACGGGCAAAGAATTGACAAGTTAATAGTAAAAATTTCTGAAGAGTTAAAAGATAATATGGAGGAGTAATCCCCCATCCCCTAAAGGGGAGTTATTAAACGATCGTTCTTTATTTCAAAGCTATCAAAAGTTGGTTGTTATTATTCCCTTCAAATAACTCACTTTTAGGGGATGGGGGAAAACAAAAAACCTAAAACAAAAAACTTACTGTTTCTTCCGGATTATTCAGCCTGCTGCTTTTTCGTTTACCCTTCACCGTTACATGAATGATTTGCATTTGCTGGGGTTTAGACTCATATAAAATATTATCTGTTATTGTTATCTTATTTACTGTAGCAATACCGTTTACCTGGAAATAACTTATAATTCCATCCTCCTTTTGTTCATAGCCCAAAAATTGCATTGTCACTTTTTTATCATCCACTGTCACCTGTAAATGTTTTTGAATATAATTATTTACTAATGCATTCATAGCCTGCTTATCCGCAGTATCCAATAAATCTACCTTGGTATTATTTTGTTGACGAAGTGTTTGTTCAAAATCATCGGTAAAAATTTTACAACTTATTTCTAACGTTTTGTCAGATGCGTTATGATCAATTTGTGTAACGCTTACAAAAATTGGATGGTTTGTGCTACTGAAACCGGTGAGTGTAAAAACAATTAACCACTTATAAATTATAGATGCCATTTAAACTAAGAATTAGCTGATTACAATATGATGCTGGATATTTGCGGGTAAATTTAACTACAATCTGCCAACTAATATTGAATGAGTGATGTGGCTTTTTATTTTGAAACAGGGTGGCACCATATAATAAGTTGGGATGCACTGGATCACATATTATTTTTAATTGCACTGGTAGCGATTTACCAGGTTCAAAACTGGAAACAGTTATTGGTGTTGATTACTGCATTTACAATTGGCCATTCGCTAACCCTGGCTTTAAGTGTATATGATATTGTTCGCTTCAGTGAAAAATGGGTTGAGTTTTTAATACCCAGCACCATCATCGCTACAGCAATATTTAATTTTTTTGCAAAAAAATTTAGCTCCACGGCTTTGAGTACAAGCTACTTTTTAGCGCTATTTTTTGGTTTGATACATGGGATGGGATTTGCCAACACGATCCGTTTTATGCTTGCAGACAATCAGTCCATAGCAGGTCCCTTGTTAAGTTTTAATATCGGTTTGGAAGTGGGACAGCTTGCGGTAGTCGGATTTATTTTACTACTTAACTATATTTTGATAGGCAAATTTAGAATAAACCGGCAATGGTGGGTGGCAACTTTATCTTCCATTGCAGCCATCATTGCGTTAAAAATGGCGATCGAAAGATGGCCGCTTTAGAATTTAACTTGTTGGCGTTGCCTTGTAAATTAAACTAAGTACTTTACAATAAACATCATAAAAAAATTTAATTAAAATAAAAAACGAAAAACTACAATGGTAAAAAAAATATTTTCGCTCATACTGTTATTTGCTTTTACATTTTGTGGTTATGCACAGGATATTCAAAACAATCCCGGCAGCAACCACGGCAATCGTTTTGAACAGTTGGGTACTATTTTACCGTCGCCCAACGAATACCGTACTGCAAGTGGTGCACCGGGCCCAAAATACTGGCAACAAAGGTGCGACTATGATATTGTATGCCAACTGGACGAACCCAACCGCAGGCTGAATGGCAAAGAAACCATAACCTATTACAACAACTCACCCGATCAGTTAACATACCTGTGGATACAACTCGACGAAAATCAACACAGCAGCGTAAACAACTCCGGCTACCAGGCAAGCAACCCAATGCCCAAAAGCATTACGGAGCAGAACCTGCTTACATATAGCGGAAAAACCGACAGGGTATACGGTGATAATATATTAAAAGTTACTGATGCTTTGGGTAAACCACTAAACTATACCATCAATAAAACAATGATGCGTATTGAATTGCCTCAAATTTTAAAATCAGGCCAGCAATTCATTTTAAAAATAGAGTGGAACTATAATATCATTGAGCGTACCAAACATGGTGGCCGTGGTGGTTTTGAATATTTTGCTGACGATGACAACGATTTATTTACTATGGCACAATGGTACCCGCGCCTTTGTGTTTACAGCGATTTCCAGGGATGGCAGAATCAACAGTTTGCAGGGAGCGGAGAATTTGCACTCACTTTTGGGAATTTTAAGGTGGCGATGACGGTGCCTGCAGACCACATTGTAATGGCAACCGGTCAGGGCCAAAACTACCAGCAGGTGTTATCGCCCACCGAATTTAGCCGGTGGCAAAATGCGCAAACAGCTAAAGATGTCGTGGAAATAAGAACATTGGCTGAAGCCATTGCAATGGAAAAAAAGAAATCTACTAAAACCAAGACATGGATTTTTAAAGCCGACATGGTGCGTGATTTTGCATGGGGCAGCAGCCGTAAATTTATTTGGGATGCAATGCCAGTAAAAGTAGAAGGTAAAAAAGTAATGTGCATGAGCGCCTATGGAAAAGAAGCGTACAACCTTTACCGTAAGTTTAGTACCAAATTGGTAGCGCACACTATAAAAACCTATTCAAAATTTACTATCCCCTACCCTTACCCTGTAGCGCAGAGTATTGAAGCTGCTAACGGTATGGAATACCCTATGATATGTTTCAACTATGGCCGTTGCGAAAAAGATGGTACGTACAGCGAGGCTACCAAAGACGGAATGATTGGTGTAGTGATACACGAAGTGGGCCATAATTTCTTCCCGATGATCATCAACAGCGACGAGCGGCAGTGGACGTGGATGGATGAAGGCTTAAATTCTTTTTGTGAATATCTGGCGGAAGAGTTGTGGGACAATAAGTTTCCTGTAAGAAAAGGTCCAGCCTATACCATTGTTGATTACATGAAATTGCCTAAAGACCAGTTGGAACCCATTATGACCAACAGTGAAAACATCATTCAATTTGGGCCTAACGCTTACAGTAAACCGTCTACGGGTTTAAATATGCTAAGGGAAACAATTATGGGCAGGGAATTATTTGATTATGCTTTTAAAGAATATGCGAAACGTTGGGCATTTAAACATCCAACACCGGCAGATCTTTTCAGAACCATGGAAGACGCCAGTGCTGAAGACCTTGATTGGTTTTGGCGTGGCTGGTTCTACAGTACAGACCCCTGCGATATTTCTTTAGATACCGTAAAGTGGGCAACTTTATCATTAAACGGGGGAAACCCAAAAGCAGGTGGCAATACCATAACACAGCGGGTTGCAAAGCCAATGGTAAATTCATTTGATGACATATCTAAAATCAGGAACAGGGATGATAAATCGATTGTATTTGCTACTGATGCCGATACCAGTTTGAGAGATTTTTACTGGCGGTACGACCGGGGGTTGGTAAAGGTTGATAGCACATCTGTTGAAGTAACTATACCTGTTGCGGTTGCAGATACTTTTACCAACGCAGAAAAGACGGCAATGGCTGGAAATAAAAATATGTACGAATTAACCTTTAGTAATAAAGGCGGCCTGGTAATGCCCATTATTATTGAGTGGACGTTTAAAGATGGCAGCGTAGAAATTGACCGTATTCCGGCGCAGGTTTGGCGTAAAAATGAAAATAAAGTAATTAAAACATTTTTAAAAGATAAAGAAGTGGTTTCAATTAAATTAGACCCTATGAGAGAAACCGCCGATATTAATTTAAGCAATAACACATGGCCGGCTGTAACGTCACCAAGCAGTTTTCAATTGTATAAAGCAGGAGCTGGTAGAGGCAGAGGTGCCGCAACTGGCAATGTTAACCCTATGCAAAAAGAAATAAAAAATTAATAATTCCATAAAAGATAAAAAAGCCGCTCCATCTCGGGCGGCTTTTTTATTGAGGCTTTATTGTTACAAACTCATCCAATAAAATCTTCAATTAAATTTTATTGGATGAGTTGTGAGGTCTGCATGCGTTTGCAATGAGGCCGTCAGAAAAAATTAATCCGGCGAAGTCTTCCCGGTTCTTTCCATGTGGGCCCTTTTCTTTTTGCTGTATTTTTTTTCGTAATCAAGTACTTCCTGCGGCTTTACATTTTGATCCGGCAGTGCTTGTTTTGGCTTTGCTGTTAGAAGATTGCTATCTTCTGTTTTCAACAAGTGGCCACGATCATATTTTTCAATTTTTGTCAATCTTGCACCGGGGTTGTAATATTTCCATTCGCCGTGTGGTACGCTGTATTGCTCTGCCTTTACAATTTTATAGTCAATAACTTCACTATTATTTTGGCCATAAACAGGTATTGTGTCGTACGGTACATCCGGGTTAAAACCGCGCCATTCTTCCTGCCTTATAAGGTCGCCCAAAAAAGTAAAATATTCCTGCGCCCCGTCTTTGCCACCAAATTTGTAATTTTCAACCGCAAGGATATCGCCGGTGCTATTATACTTACGCCAGGGGCCTGTTTTTTTATCATCTTTAAAATAACCTTCTTCTTCAAAGCCAGGCTCTCCTCTCAATGGCGCAACAACTATTACCCACTTACCTTGTTTAAGATTGTTGTTGTCTATAATATTTAGGGTGTCGCCATTGGGTGACAGTTTAAACTCCTTGTATTGAGCGGTTACGCTGAACCCCGTGAGCAATATTGCAACTGAAGCAACAACAGTGCAAAGGATTTTATGAATTGTATTTTTCATACTTTAATTTTATTGACGGCCCGCAAACTGCAAATTTACTTTATGTAATATTAAAGAGACAGCCTGTATGTTTTTTTAACATCTATTGTGAAAACATAAAATACGCTGCAAATGGTACTATATTAACGTAATGTGTCACCCAATATTTTGCCACTGCTATTTTTCCCGGATGGCTAAACAAATAATTATAAAATACTGTTAGTATATTTTTTGTCAACTTATATTTGCAGCCGAAATCAAAAAATTAAAACGCATGGCATTTCAAATTGGTGATAAGGCTCCTGAATTCAAATTATACAATAGTGAAAAAAATAAAGTCGCCCTCGCAGACTATAAAGGTAAGAATGTACTGCTGGTATTTTTTCCACAGTCTTTTACCAGTGTGTGTACGGCAGAATTATGCAGCTTACGGGATAACATAATTACTTACAATAATGCCAATGCACAGGTGTTTGGTATTTCAGTTGATTCTGTTTTTACGCTGGCAAAATTTAAAGAAGTACAGCAACTTAATTTTCCATTATTAAGCGATTTTAATAAAGAAGTATCTACGGCCTATGGTACTATTTATGCAGATTGGATATTGGATATGAAAGGTGTTAGCAAACGTTCTGCTTTTGTTATTGATAAAGACGGTTTCATCCGTTACGCAGAGGTACTTGAAAGCGCAAGTGATCAACCTGATTTTGAAGCTATACAACAAACGCTGGCAGGCCTTAACTAAATTTAAATGTCTGATAATGGTTCAATGAGTGTTATACTTATTGAACCTTCACAATAAAATGTATTTTTATTTGTTTAATGAGTTAACACTTAACTAGGTATTTTAAAAGAATTTACTACTTTTACAACACTGAAATATTTAATAATTATATCATTTGTATTATTTGGATTGATTTTTACTTCGTTTGCTCAAAATAAAATTACCGGTATTAATAGCGGTGATCCTTCTGCAAAGCTGATAAAATATTATCCAAATCCTGCCACTACGGCAATTAATTTCGAATTTATTCGGGGTTACAGTAAAGCTTTTTCCCTACAGTTTTACAATTTTATGGGCAAAAAAGTCTTCGAAGTAAATAATCCGTCTCAATTGACCAATCTATCCCTTAGCGGGTTTTATAGGGGAGTGTACATTTTTCGCCTGAGTGACAAAAATGGCAAAGTACTTGATTCTGGTAAATTCCAGGTAGTCAAATAATCTTTATTCCACTTTTCTCCTGGTTGCATTGTATCTATAAAACCTGTACAATCAAAAATTTCAAATAATGAGTATTCTCCTGTCCCCGAACAATGGGGTGATCGGCCGATTGTGCGTTAAATACAACCTGTCTTATTTTACGTTTTGCATCTTTGGCGGCCATTTGTATGATGTCTAAAAACAACTCAGGTTGCACCAGGTTTGTGCAACTCGACGTCACTAAAAACCCGGCCGGCTTTACCAGCTTCATACCACGCAAATTAATTTCCTTGTAACCGGCAACTGCTTTATCAATAGAAGCACGGCTTTTTGTAAACGAAGGCGGGTCCAGCATTACAACGTCCCACTGCTTTCCTTCCCTGCTCCACTCCTTTAACACATCAAAAGCATTTACACATTCAAACCGGCAGGTATTTTCAAGGTTGTTCAATGCTGCATTTTTGTTGCACATATCAACAGCCGCCTGCGAAATATCCAAACCCAACACAGTCTTTGCCCCGTAATGCGCAGCCGTTATTTCAAAAGATCCGGTGTAGCAAAATGCGCCCAGCACATCGGAATCTTTTACAATGTGCTGTATGGCCCGCCGGTTATCCTGCTGATCTAAAAAATAACCGGTTTTTTGCCCGTTGGCAATATCTACATTAAATTTTACCCCGTTTTCACTAATGAAAATATTGGTATCGAAAGGTGCAGATAAAAATCCTTTTTTTTGCTCCATACCCTCCAATTCCCTCACGGGTACATCATTGCGTTCATAAATTCCCTTTGGAGAAAAAATTTTTTCAATTGCAGTTACAATGGCTGGTTTCCACACATCAATACCCATGGCAAGTGTTTGTACCACGAAATAGTCATTAAACTTATCTATTATCAACTGCGGAATATCATCTGCCTCACCAAAAATTAAACGGCAGTTCTCTATATAACCTAATTTTTTACGATAAGCCCAGGCCTGCAATATTCTTTCGTAAAAAAACTGCTCATTAATCACTTCGTGTCTGTTGCGGGTAAGCAACCGAATCATTATTTGCGATTGGGGGTTTATATATCCCTTACCTATAAATTTTTTATCAAATGTAAACAGGTTGACTACTTCCCCGGCTTTAGCCGCGGCATCTAAAGCCTTTCCCCGATTAATTTCATTGGCAAAAACCCACGGGTGCCCAGCTTCGACCCTATTGCCTACATTTTTATTAAGAAACAAACTTTTCATGCCGTAAAGGTAACTTTTAACCCGCCAGCCTGTTCAATATTTGCAGTATGCCTTTATAGGGTTGCCAAATTGGCTGTAAAAACAACGTTGGCAAAGTGTTTGTCAGTCGTACATTTGCAAATCTTTGCCGACGCATAAAAAATAAAAAATATTTATACTATTAATTTAAGCTATGGAACAAAAAATAAAAGACACAGAAGCTGAGCAGTCGTTACCAGAAACAATAGAAGACTTTGAGGATATAAATTCAGATTCGGATATTCCGGGGAATACCCATTTAAGCAACCCTGAAGACGATGGTGCTATTGAAAAGATTCAGGCTGAGCTGGAGGAGCAAAAAGATAAATACATACGTTTATTTGCGGAATTTGATAATTACAAACGTAGAAATGCCAAAGAAAGGGTGGAATTGGTTCAAACTGCCGGTAAAGAAGTAATAACGTCTTTACTGGATGTGTTGGATGATAGTGAACGGGCTGAAAAGCAACTACAAACCAGCGACGACCTGGAAGAGATAAAAAAGGGTATTAGCCTTGTATTTAGCAAACTAAGAAACACACTGCAAAACAAAGGTTTAAAACCGATGGAAAGCATCAATACCAATTTTGATGTTGAGAAGCATGAAGCCATTACAGAAATACCTGCCCCTACCCAAAATTTGAAAGATAAAGTGGTAGATGAAGTTCAGAAAGGCTATTATTTAAACGATAAGATTATTCGCTTTGCAAAAGTTGTAGTGGGAAAATAGCAGCCCTCTCTCAGTCTTTCCGAAGCAAAAGAAAGAAATGGAGAATGTATAAACGAGGATTTAATAATATAAAAAAATGTCTACTTTCCGTTATAGGATAGGCACAAAACAAAATCGTCCTTTAGGATGACAGGTTATGAAGAAAGATTTTTATGAAATACTGGGTATTGCAAAATCGGCATCGCAGGATGAAATAAAGAAGGCATACCGTAAAGTTGCCATGCAACACCACCCCGATAGAAACCCGGGTGACAAAGCCTCTGAAGAAAAATTTAAAGAAGCAGCAGAAGCTTACGAAATATTAAGCGACCAGGATAAAAGAGCCCAATACGACCGTTTTGGACACCAGGCATTTAGCGGTGGTCGCGGAGGCGGTGGCGGCTTTAGTGGTAACATGAACATGGACGATATATTCAGCCAGTTTGGAGATATTTTCGGCGACGAGAGTCCTTTTGGAAGTTTCTTTGGCGGCGGTGGCGGACGACGGTCTTCTGGCGGTCGCAGCCATGGAGCCAGGGGCAGTAACCTTAGAATAAAAATTAAACTGAATTACGAGGAGATGGCCAAGGGTGCCTCTAAAACAGTCAAAGTAAAAAAATATGTTCCCTGTGCTACCTGCACCGGAAGCGGCGCTAAAGATAAAAATAGCATTCAAAGTTGCGGTACCTGCGGAGGAAGTGGCCAGGTAAGAAAAGTACAAAATACTTTTTTAGGACAGATGCAAACCGTAACTACCTGCCCTACCTGTAATGGCGAGGGGTCGACAATAGCAAATAAATGTACATCGTGTAAAGGTGAAGGGAGGGTTTATGGAGAAGAAACTGTTACCATTGAAATTCCGGCCGGTGTACAGGAAGGTATGCAATTGAGTATGAATGGCAAAGGCAATGCCGGCGAACGTGGCGGTGCAAATGGCGACCTGATAATATTGATTGAAGAAGAAGCACACGCACAACTACACCGGGATGGTTTAAATGTAGCATTCGACCTGCACATTTCTTTTCCTGAAGCCGTGTTTGGAACCAGTATAGAGGTTCCAACCATTGATGGAAAAGCAAAAATAAAAATTCCACCAGGCACACAAAGTGGCAAAATATTCCGGTTAAAGGGTAAAGGGTTTCCGGCAGTTAATTCGTACGAAAAAGGCGATCAGTTGATTCATGTAAATATATGGACGCCGCAGCATGTAAGCAGCGAAGAAAAATCGATGCTTGAAAAAATGCAGGAAAGCGAAAATTTTTCACCTAAACCTGAAAAAGGAGATAAATCATTTTTTGATAAAGTGAGAGAGATGTTTGCTTAAAGATTCTATTTTTAACGGGTAATTACTTCTTCTTCTTTTTCGCGTATATTTTTTTAGAAGCAGCAATCAGTTCAATAAATTGCTTTTGAAGATAATTTGAAGGGTCGTAAGCATCGTTGGCAATTGCTTCAATATCTACCCATTCAACAGTCGGGCAAAATTTTGAGAACTTGAGTTTCATGCCAAACATAGCAATGGCTGCTCCCAGCCGAAACTCTTTGTCGATAGTGCTAAAAGGCTGGTAATTGCCGGGACATGTAAAATTCATTTCTTTTCGCCCCGCAACTCCGGGAATTGTATATTTCAACGATACAGAGGCAGGGCAAACTTTGGCTGCGTCGGTAACCATATCACCTTCTTTAGCCGGCGTAATTTCAAATATAGCAAGCACACTGTTGCCGCTGCCGATATCCCCACCTTCAAGTTCTCCGGTGCTATCAGCCACTGCATTCCTGTTGTTGTCGAAACCAATCAGCCGGTAATTTTTTACAATGTCGGAGTTAAAATGAATGTTTAAAAAAACATCATCGGCCACAGAATAAAAAGTTTGCGTCACTTCTTTTACCAACACTTTTTCTGCTTCGCTAATATCATCAAGATAAGCGTAATTACCGTTGCCGCGTTTTGCCAGTGTTTCTAATTTTGAATCTTTAAAATTACCCATGCCTACGCCAAGACAGGTTAAATAAACACCGGATTTTTTCTTTTTCGTGATCAAGTTCTCCAATTCCTGTTCAGACACTTCGCCTACATTGAAATCGCCGTCTGTGGCCAATATCACCCTATTATTACCTCCCTTTATGAAAGTATGTTCTGCAAGGTCATAAGCCATCCTAATGGCCGATTCACCGGGGGTATCACCGGCAGCAGTAAGCTCTTCTATTGATTGAATAATTTTTTGCTTTTCCGCGCCACTTGTTGGCTGCATCCAAACCGATACGGCGCCGCCATAAGCAACAATTGAAACGGTATCTATTGCTCTTAAATTTTTGATTAGCATTTGAAATGCCGCTTTTACCAGCGATAGCCTGTTCGGCATATCCATGCTTCCAGACACGTCAATTAAAAAAACCAGGTTGCTGGGCGGCACCTTGTTCATGTCTAGTTTGCGGGCGCTTACATTTAGAAACAATAATTTTTTATCTGCATTCCAGGGGCAATCTGATAGTTGAGATTCGATGCCAAAAATGTCATCAGCTTTTGGCTCCCGGTAGTGAAGATTAAAGTAGTTCGATAACTCTTCAATACGAACCGCATCGGGTGGTACAAGGCTTTCATTATTTAGAAACCGCCTGATATTACTATAGGAGGCCTTATTGATGTTCAATGAAAAACCTGTGTTTGGAAATTTATTAGCAGTTACAATCTCATTTTCAACCAGCGAAAAGTAAGATTCATCACTAACATACCAATTATAAGTCGCGGCAAAGTTTTGATCTCTTGCTATAGAAATTAATTTTTGACGATTTTTGGTATTATTTGACGATAAAGATTTTAAGGAAATTTGTTGAAATACGTCGGTTTTTACGGCGAAAGATTTTGGTTCATACCCATCCAGCACGAGTGTAATGGAGTCTTTAGAATTATTACAAGTGATACCAAACCCACCTGAGTAGCCGGTATAGTAAATATACCTGGTAGAATGCAACATTATTTTTACATTCTGCAAAGGTTGGCTTTTTTCATCCTTTATTTCACCCCGCAGGTAATACTGGGCGGTGGCACAAGGAATAAAAAACAAGAAGGAAATATAGGCAATTAGATTTTTCAACTGATATTAAGTTGAAGCAAGTTATAAAATTTATATGACAAGCCGTTTATTCGGCTGACTGCAATTATTAATCCTCAACCAATTGGTATATTTCTGGCAGGTTTCTACCCAAACCATCGTAATCTAACCCAAACCCCAATAAAAAAATATTCGGCACATTAAAGCCCAGGTAGTCTATTGTAACCGGATATTCAAGTGCGGCTGGTTTATGAAGCAACGCTGCTATTTTTAACGATGCAGGTTGCTGGTTGTATAACTGGGGTAAA
>JBGSIG010000755.1:0-1768 GCA_041742655.1 Ferruginibacter sp.
ATCATGGCGGATATTATGGCGGGCATTACGGTGGCGGCAATACCGTTATCATTAACAACAAAAACCACATTAATCATTACAACAATAATAGAAACACTTCAAATACAGTAAGAAACAATGGCAATAAAGGTAATTATGGCAATGGGGCTGGAAACAGGGGCGGAGCTGGAGCGTCTACACGACCATCGGCCTCTACACGTCCATCTGGATCAGGTTCTACACGACCATCTGCATCTACCCGGCCATCTAATACGGCATCCAGCAGGCCTTCAACATCCAACCGGCAATCATCTCCTTCATCCAACCGGCAATCTTCATCATATAACAGACCCAGTTCAAGTTCTTCAATGGGCGGTGGTGGTCGTTCGATGGGTGGTGGCGGCGGTCGTTCCATGGGCGGTGGCGGTAGAAGACGCTGATTTTATTAAAACTTACAGCACTCAATTGAAAATAAGCTGAAGCATTAAAATATAATTTAATCCCCGGTAACAAACCCTGTTGCCGGGGATTTTTTTGGAGTTTAAAACTTTAAAATTTTTAAGTTGAATTTAGGAAAAGCTTGAAGCAATTTAGGGGGATTTATATTAATAAAATAAAATAAAACGATCAGCCGCAATTAGGTGCAAACAGTAGATTAATTCCAAACTATATATTTTTCGATTCAACCTTCGAATTCCTTCTCCTTTGGAGAAAGCCCGTCTCGAAAAAATCGGGAGGTCGGGCCTCTCTGCCGGTAGGCAGGATGCGGTAACGCAAACACAATTTTTAAAGAAAGTTACATATTTTATAAGGTTGTATTCAATAGAGGATAGTGATTTGGAATCATTCCAACAAAATCTCCTCATAAAAAAAGGCTATCGAAAAACAAATTTTTCAATAGCCTTTTAAATATAATTATCTCGTAATTATTTGAGTGATCCATCAGAAGCACTCATATCTCTTACAGCAACATATTTACCGTCTCTTTTTTCAAAGAGGCTCATATAATTTCCCGCATTAAATGGTGTATTTACAGAATCCACCACTACAAAGGAACCTATTTCTACCACCTGGTTACCGTCGCTCGATACAAACACTTCATTTGTTTTAAAGGATATCTTATCAGTCTTTGAAGTGATATCATTTTTCAAAAATGATACAATTGCCTCTTTGCCTACAAGCGGTGGTCGATTCTGAAAAAAGCTTGTCGCATCGTCTGCGTAATACCCAATTTCTCTCAATACACCGCCATTGTAAATCGCAGCAAATGAATCTTCCTTAGCCTGAATTTCTTTTTTGATTTGTTCTTTATCAATCATCACCGCTGCTACCGGTTCTTCTTTTTTTGCATTACAGGCAAACAAAAAACTTATTACGCAGCCTGATAAAATTCCTTTTACAATCACATTTTTCATAATTAAATTATTCTTAAAATATTTGAAAATTAATACTACGGATTAAAGGTAATAAAAAATTGTACCTAAGAAAGAAAAAGGAAAAAATAGAACAGCAGGCCGGTAGCCGCTGTTGATTTTTGATGAAATATGCGAATAAAAGAAGAACTCCAACAAGGGAGAAAATACTTTAAGCTCGCTGAATTTTTTCAATATTTTTTTTAGTAATGATTATACTATCAACTATGTATTTACATTTTCGGCAAATATCTTTACTGTTTTCTGTATTTAATTTGGTTACTTATCTTTTTGTATTGTTTGCTGGTAAAGCCCATATTTCATATTCCATCATGCCCATCATTGCGAAGGTTGCAATCAAAAATAAAATCCGTCTG
>JBGSIG010000756.1:0-2038 GCA_041742655.1 Ferruginibacter sp.
ATCAATGCTATTGCAGATACTGCTTTAACCACAGGAACTGTTTGGGAAGCAGATTATGTAGTTGCTGCAAGCGTCTCTTCTTTTTCTTCCTTCTATTTTGCCGGTAAAGGTTCTACAGCCCCTCCGTTTACATTGCTGGAATTTAGTGGACAACTTCAAAACAACAATGGACTGCTGACCTGGAAAACCAATAACGAACAGAACCTTTCTCAATTCGAAGTTCAAAGAAGCATTGACGGCACCAATTATTTTGCAATCGGTTCTGTAGATGCGTTTAATACTGCAGGTACACATGATTATTCCTTTACTGATGACAAAATAAACGACCTGGGAAAAACACTGCTCTATTATCGTTTAAAACAGAAAGACAGTAACGGAGGGTATAGTTATTCAGGGACCATCACTATTGAAATGATCAACGGCAATAGTTGTTTGTTTTATCCTAACCCAGTTTCAGAAAAAGCAACAATAGTCATTAATATTAGTCAGCAGCAACAATTATTTGCTAGCATAATAGACAACTCAGGCAAAATAGTAAAACAATTACAATGGAATTTACCTACAGGCAGCACCACTTTATCAGTTGACGTGAGTAACCTGGTAAAAGGAATCTATTTCCTTGAGATAAAAGGGGCTTCAATCAACGAACACATAAAATTTATCCGACAATAATTTATGTCCCGGCGGAATTTTCACCTGTTTCCCATGCAGTGTTTCAACGACCGCTATAGAAAGAATGCCTGCATTCGGGGATAACGTATTTTTTTTCAAACCGCATTTTATCTCTTTCATTTGAGCGGCGTGGATTCCCTTACTAAGATTGCCCGCGGGGAAAGAAATTAAAACATCGACCATTGCTCAAACGTCGCTTTCGATTACACAAATCAAAGCAGGAGATATGGGTTTAAAAAAGCGGTCATGAACGCTACGATATGAGGATAGAAGTCCACATCAACTGTCTGAAAGGTTATTCTTCTGCGCTGAATTTTCACACGCTTGTAAGTATCTTTTTTACTTATATAAATATGGGTCGTTAACGCTGCCATTCTTCTCTTCTTCAACCCGCTATATAAATCAAACTTGTCATATACATCGGGACTTTCAACATTTTCCTAACGTTGTAGCGCAAACGATTTTGCCTGGCAACTTTGTAAAGTTTTGTTAATGGAAGGTTACTGGAACAGGATTTGAAACCATAGCTGTAACTAAACATACAAAAAAATGAAAAATTATATCAAGTTCTTAAGCGTATTATTGATTGCATCTATTGTTTTTATTTCCTGCCGCAAGGATGATGCTCCTGCCGACAACAATTTGTTTGTTGGTACGTACAACGGTACAATAAGTTATGTAACAGCAGGTGAAAACAAATCAACAAATAATGGAAAGGTTACCGTAATAAAAGTGGGAAATAATTTTGACTTTGTTTTCTCCGACGGTATCCCCGATTTAAAAGGAGTTAAGTTTAAAAATGACGGAGATAATACCGTGGTTTCCATTGATGATGATGCTTCGAAATTTATTCGAATCACAGCCAGTGAACTATCCATCGTATACACTAAAGACCAGGCCGTGTGGACTGCAGATTGCAACAGGTAATCCATTAGATTAGATGCTATAAAATAAAACGAAATAACCTGGATTACTCCAGGTTATTTTCTTTGTGTGCTCCGGCAACGCTTCTCAGGTGCCATGAGCATTGGCAGACCGTTGCGTGAGGCGATCCTATTTGCTTCCGTGGCTGGTGTTGCACCGGACACTATACACTTGTAATCTAATTTCAATTATCGGAGGGCGCTTCTAATATTTTCCCGCCGGCTCAGAAATTTCCAACAGCTTTTTTATACGTCACATCTTAATATTTAGTATCTTGAACTTCATGAGGAAAAGTTTATTTGCTGTTCTTATTGTTCTCGCAAAATTTTCGTGGGCACAGGATTCTACCACCATTTTTATAGCAGCAGGCCAGGATCTTTCTGAAGTATTGACGCCACAAAAGATCTACCGTTACCCGCAGTTTATCAATGGTAAAATTATT
>JBGSIG010000757.1:0-1588 GCA_041742655.1 Ferruginibacter sp.
GGTACCGGGTTTTATGTATGTTTAATAACTGCATGCATTTTTCCACCGTTACCTGCATATCAACTATGGGAAGATTAATGCTCATTACCTCTTTTACTGTGGCTGTATTGCTGTGCAGCCCTTTTAAAATTACATTACGACTATAGTCCCGTTCAGAAAAAATGCCGTAAAAAGTATCTTCATGAAATACCACAAGGTAGCTCAGGTTTACTGAGTTCATTATTTGCAGCGCTTCAATAACTTTAGCATCAGGCTCTACAAAATTAGATACGGGTGGTTTATGAATTAAAATATTTGCAACAGTTCGCATTTGATTATAGTTTATACTTTTAATAATGTGGGTTGAAGTTACTTTATTTTACCTGATGTTGTAAACACAGGTTGAATTAATTTAAATGCATCGGGTATAATTTTTATCACCAGTCTTTTAGCAGTATTGGCGGGATCCCCATCAATATGCAGGGGTGCCGAAGCCAGGTTGTGTATTATAAGTATCGGTGTTTGAAAATAAAGCACATTTTTTTTATGAAAAGTCCTGTCTGGATGATCATTTATTTTGCCTGCCATTATTTGTTTTAAAACAGCCAGCAACAGCCGCATTTTACTCATTTTTTTTACTATCACAATATCCAGCAATCCATCGTTTAAACTGGCTTTGGGAGCAATGGTAAAGTTGTTTCCAAACTGGTTGCTGTTTGCTATGCTGATAAAAAAGGCCTCGGTAGCAAACGATTTCCCCTCGTTTACGATCTCAAAGGGATAAGGGCGGGCGTCAATAAAATTTCCAAGGGTTTGCTTAATATAAGTACTTAATCCTCTTGATGGCTGCTTTGCAAAATCATGCGCTACTTGTGCATCAAAACCCAAACCGCAAAGCATACAGCTAAAGACATTATTGATAAAAAATGCATCAATGTACCTGCCTTTGCCGGTGAAAATTACATCCAGTGCCTTATTTACATCTTTAGGAATTTTTGCAGAAAGGGCCAGCCCGTTACCCGACCCCATCGGAATAATGCCAATGTTTACATCTTCATCAATCAGTGAAGATGCCACCTGGCTTACAGTGCCATCACCACCACATACTACGATGTCGGTAATGCCTTCTTTTTCTATTTTTTCTTTTAAAAAAAAATAATTGCCCTGTGCATTGGTAGGCAAAATTTGATAGGGAATATTTTGTTGTTGCGTTCTTTCTTCAATTACTTTCAGCGCCGAATTCTTTTCTTTTGTTCCTGAAATAGGGTTGACGAAATAAACTATTTTACGCTGCATGAATACCTTTTTTAGTAACCTGTCTGACGGTTCCATCTGACCGGTATTTTTATTTTTAAACTGGTGTTTTTATTTTTTTTACCAACGTATTAATGCACTTGCCCAGGTAAAACCGCTGCCAAATGCGGCGAGACAAACCAGGTCGCCTTCCTTCACCTTGCCGGCTTCCCATGCCTGGCACAAAGCGATGGGTATTGATGCTGCGGTAGTGTTACCAAACTGCTGAATATTGTTAAATACCTGGTCGTTTCTTAAACCCAGTTTTTGTTGCACAAACTGGCTGATTCGCAAATTTGCCTGGTGCGGAACCCGC
>JBGSIG010000758.1:0-12782 GCA_041742655.1 Ferruginibacter sp.
AAACCTCGGGGTTTCGCCAATATCAGTTGGTAAAATTAAATAGTCTATTAAGGCGAAAACTGATGGAACAAACCACAACGGAAACCGGAATCGTTCACCCGGCGGGTTAAATAAAATGTTGGCAAGGTTTGTTAAACTGCCAAACTAAAACACAATTTCTGCCGACGGGTTTTCACTCAATGTACTTTAAACACTACAACAACCCATGCGGTAACTTATTCAATAACTAAATATTACATTAATTTTAATTTGATTGAATTTTACAAATAGGGTTACTATTTGCATATATTGTGTATAAATATGTAAATTGTTTTTGCATTTGTTAAAATAATTACTATTTATTTGTTAAAATATTCAGATATTTATTTTTTTACTTTAACCAGATTCATTTTTATCAGTACAGTAAAAGCAAATCATATCCTGCCAATTATTCTGCTGATTGCGGTTGATATTATTGCTTAGTTCATTAAACCAACGGCTGATTATGTACCCGGTGTTTAAAAAACACAGTACAGCTCATCCGGCATTGTTTGGGTTTTAGTTTCCACCGCATTGGTGTTTGTAATTACTCCGTTACCCGCATTCTTTAAGTAATAAACTGGCATAAGGCTTTATAACCCAAATTCAGGATCGTTAATGCTAAAGATGTCATGTATTTTAAGCACCCGGATATATTTAATCCAACTGCCAGGAGTACCGGTTCAAGTGCCTGGCAGCAATATTTAGTTTTTAATAACCAAAAATAAATTGTTATGAAAAAAATCGAAGCAGTTATCCGAACCTCAAAATTTGATGAGGTTATAGCGGAGCTTTCTAAACATGGAATTGCATTTCTTACTTTTTCTGAAGTAAAAGGAATGGGCACTGAGCATGCTGCTCAGCAGCAATACAGGGGCACATTTTATGATGTAGGATTCGTTCTTCGAACCCGCCTGGAAATTATTGTGCCGGATGAAAAACTGGATATGCTTGTTGAATGCATATTAAAGTCAGCACGTACAGGAAATGTGGGTGATGGAAAAATCTTCGTGTCAGACATTGAAAGTGTTTACCGCATCAGGAATGCTGATAAAGATGAAGAGGCTTTATAGCCGTAAAATCCAGTTAAAAATTAATTCCAAATTTCTAAAATTACAATTATGATTATCAAACTTCATACACTTAAATTATTACTGAACAGGTGGTTTATCTTACCCAAAAAGTTATCATTACTTATTGCGGCATTTTTGATATTGACATTATCACCTGCCTTATCATTTGCACAGGACTCTGCAAATGCAGTTGTTGACTCGGTTGCATCTGTGATAGCTCCGGTTGCTGATTCAGTTGCTACCGCTGCAATAGCACCAGCAGCACCAGAACCTGCACCAGCCCTTGGGCAGGATGTGGCCAATATCATATGGCTTTGCCTGGCTGCATTTCTTGTCTTCCTTATGCAGGCAGGATTTGCCATGGTGGAAACCGGACTTACCCGTGCCAAAAATGCAGTAAACATCATGATGAAAAATTTACTTGATTTTTGTTTTGGAGCTGTTTTGTTCTGGGCCATCGGTTATGCAATCATGTACTCAAGCGGCGATTCTGATTACTTTGGATTTGACAGGGCGCTGGCTTTTCTCAGCTCTGCCAATTCGCCAACAGATATATCCGGCTATACAACAAGTGCCGCCTGGCTATTCCAGGTTGTGTTTGCAGCTACAGCAGCTACCATTGTATCAGGTGCCATGGCTGAAAGAACTAAACTAAAATCTTACATCGTTTATTCCTGTTTAGTCACTGCGCTGATCTACCCAATCAGTGGCCATTGGATATGGGGTGGAGGCTGGTTAAGCGATTTAGGTTTCCGTGATTTTGCAGGATCAACAGTTGTTCATTCCGTAGGCGGTTGGGCTGCATTAGCAGGAGCAATCATGGTAGGGCCAAGATTAGGTAAATACAATAAGGATGGAACGGTCAACGCCATTCCGCCACACAATATGCCGTTGGCAGCTTTGGGTGTTTTTATACTTTGGTTTGGCTGGTATGGATTTAACCCCGGCTCTACCCTTTTAGCCATTGGTGGTGTTGCACATGTGGCAGTTACTACAACATTGGCTGCTGCTACCGGCGCTATTGGCGCAATGATCATTTCATGGGTTGTATTTAAAAAGCCTGATCTGTCTATGTCATTGAATGGTGCATTAGCAGGCTTGGTTGGTATAACAGCTCCATGTGCTTCGGTAAGTACCAGCAGTGCAGCTATTATTGGTTTGGTAGCAGGAATACTGGTATTTTATTCCTGCCTTTTTGTTGAAAGAAAATTAAAAATTGATGACCCTGTTGGTGCAATAAGTGTTCATGGTGTTTGTGGAGCTTGGGGAACAATAGCTGTTGGCCTTTTTGGACAGCATGCCATAGATGTTCAATATTGGAGTGAAGAAACTGCCATCAAAGACGGCGTATTTTTTGGAGGTGGTTTCAAACAGTTGGGTACCCAGCTTATTGGTACAGGAGCAGTTTTTGTTTTTATTTTTGCTGCAATGCTCATCATTTTCTTCCTGATTAAAAAAACCATTGGTTTACGGGTAACAGATGCCGAGCAATTGGAAGGGCTGGATCTTGGCGAACACGGCAATTCAGCTTATGGTGGCTTTGTTCTTGAATCAACAGGACCAAGTGCCATTATTAAGGCTACTGAAGAATAAAAACTGGCAAATATTTTTGGAACGGGTGTTGGTTTTTCATTGCAGCATTCGTGAAAACTTGTTCTCTCATTGATTCTTCTTACCAAAAAAGGATCAATGAGAGAACTTTTACTATATACCATTGATTAACTTTTACTGCAGTGTATTTTGTATGAACCAGTCGGGCTTAAAAGCAGCCCAAGTGAAATATTGAATTGCCCTGGTTCGTGGGATACTAATCATTGGGTAGGCAACTTATTCAACATTATATTCCGCGGCGGCGATTTCGAGGCCTCCTACTCCGTTCTCAAACTCTTTATTCCGCAAAGGCGGGGTCTTCGCACTTACATCCTTCAGGCTATTCACTTCGTAAAGCTGCGACCGGGTTTGCAATAGCTGCTTTATATGTTTGCGATATAATAGTAAAAAGGCCAATGCCCAGTAAAAACAAAAAACACAATGCAACATTTATAAAACCAAAAGAAACCCGTACACTAAAATTCTGGAGGAAAAGTGTTGCCAGCAGCCAGCCTATTGGTACTGCAATTAAACCGGCAATTAGTAACAATTTTACAAAGCCATTTGACAATATATTTACAAGTTGTTTTTCGTTGGCGCCAATGATTTTTCTTATGCTTATTTCTTTTCCCTTCGTTTCAACAGTATAAATAACCAGGCCCAATAATCCTAAGGAAGCTATTGCCAGCGCCGTAAAACCAAGAAAACCGAGCAATGAAATTGTGGCGGCTTGCGAATTGCCTTTTTCCAGTTCATCATCCAACCAAAAGGTGTTGAAGGTTTGTGACGCCACCAACCCATTTAGCGAAGCTTTTATACGATCTTCCATTGCCTTTTTATTGCCCGATTCCGTTTGTACGTATAAAAAACTGTACGCATTTTTTTTACTTCTAAAAGCCAATGGCGCAATTGACCTTGCTGCGTTTTCATAATTAAAATTTTTCAATACACCTGTTACTTCCAATTGCGAAGAATCATTTACCCAAATTTTTTGCCCAACTGCATTGCCCGCTTCAGCAAAACCCAACGAATGCGCAGCCACTTCGTTCAGGATGATATACCGCTCCTTATCATCATCATCTGCTACAACCGGAAAATTTTTACCGGCAATAAAACCGATTTGCATTGAAGGCACAAATGAAGTGTTGGCGTAATAATAATTAAGGGCAACTGCATCTGTTTTATTGCTTAACCAAAAATGGGCATTCATACCATTAAAACGGTCAGCAAAATTTGCCGATGAAGCCGATACTGATTTCACCCCACTTACGCCCGCTATTTTTTGCATGGCAATCCCGTCATTCATCCCATTTACCGGCACCACCATTACATTGTCTTTTTTATAGCCGGTGTCGGCTTGCGCCATGTAAGCAAATTGTTTATAGAATACAAAAAGGAAAATAATCAGTACCAGCGACAGGCTGTATTGAAAAACAATCAGTGATTTTTGAAGCCCAATCTTTCCCATGAACTTTGCAGTAGACAGGTTTCTTAACACCCGCAAAGGTTTAAAGGCAGATAGTATCCATGCAGGCGAAGTGCCTGCCAGCAACCCGGTAAATAAAGCGTACACAACAGACCAAATGATGTACTGGATATTATAATGAAAAGAAGACGGAATAAATTCGTAGCCATCATTAAAAGGTGCGTAGCGGACAATAAGTGAAAGTATCATCCAGGCAAAACCAAGCGCTAACAGGGACAGTAAAACGGATTCAAATATATATTGAATAAAAACCTGCGAACGCTTTGCCCCAACTATTTTTCTGATGCCAACTTCTTTAGCTCTTGTCAATGCTCTTGCAACAGTGAGGTTAGTATAATTGAAACAGGCAGCCAACAATATAAGTAACGAGATACCGCCTTCAGCATAAATTTTTGCCCAGGAGCCTCCCCTGCCGATATTATTGGAAAGCTCAGCAGTGCCGGGCGTTATATCGTTTAAAGCCTGCCAGTGAAATGCGCTGGTGCCATTAATATTATTTTTATTAAGGTTGTTGGCGATAGCGTTTAATTGCGGTTGCAGCAACGAACTGTTAACTCCTTTTTTAAGCGCAACATACGTGTACCCCGCATTAAAAGCATACCAGTCGGATGACTTTTCCCCCAATATCTTGGCAGACTCCATTTGTGCAACAGTGCTGAAGGATGCATACGCATCAAAGCTCAAATGAGACTTCCCCGGAGGATCGTTCAGCACGCCGGTGATAATAAAGCTCGTGCCATTTTCCATCTTGATTGTTTTGCCCACTGCTTCATCGCTCCCAAAAAATTTCTCTGCCGTTGTCTTGTTAATTACAATACTGTTGGGCATTTGCAAGGCCGTCGAAGCATTACCTGCTGCCAGCGAAAATCCAAATATGGTAAAAAAAGATGGCTCTGTAAATGCGCCTCCAATGTAAATTTCTTTGCCTTCTGCTGTTGCCTTACCGTTTAAAGCAGGATATACATTCACAGCAGTTTCAACAACGTTGGTATCGGTCAATAACGCATCCATTAATGGCAGTGGCGTGCTGGCCATTCGCCACCTGGCGTCATTCTTTTTATAGTATTCTGAAGTGATGCGATAGGTCCGGTCCGGTGCCGGGTGAAATTTATCATAATTCAATTCATCCTGCAATCGTATCATCATCATCAGGCCGATGGACATGCTGAGCCCGAGCCCGAAAATATTAATAAAGGAAGTGAGTTTGTTCCTGGATAAATTTCTTACTGCAATCTTTATATAACTTTTAAACATAGTGTGAATAGTAATTGAGTGCATTATTTAAAAACTTCCTTACCTGCATTTATATCATTGGCCAAAGACTCGAAATAACCTTTCCATCCAGCTTCAGTAGTTGTTTGTTTACCAAGCTCCGCATATTTGATGGCTTCTTTCTTATTATCCAAAAAATAATAGCCCATCACCATACCGAGCAGAGCGTAATTCTCTTTTGGATTTTTGTCGTAATTCATCTTAAATATTTTGAATGCTTCCTGGTGCTTGTTCATCTTATTTAAACTGCTTCCATACATCGTCAACTGAAGTGACGTAGCCTTAGGCAGTGCTTTTTGCATCAATGAATCGGCTTCTTTTTGCCTGTTGAATTTTTCCAGCAAACCGGCGTAGGTAGATAAAGTTAAAAAGTTCGCCTCGCCAAAATAGGTATTGATGGATCTGTCGGCCCATGTTAAGCCTTCTTCTAAATTGATATTATTTACCAAACAGTAATTGGCCGCCATCTGCATATTTTGCCAATAGCGATAAAAAATACCCGAATTAAATTCTCTTCTGAATGATTCTATTAGCGTCTTTTGAAGATCAACACTAACGTTGAAAGGTACTTTCATTTTTTCCCACTGAAGTGAGATGACGGCTGAGTTGGCCGTTTGATTGCTGAATTCATATTTTAGCCTTTCTACACTTTCAGTTAATTTTTCTACCGGCACTTCCACCCTGAGGGCATCATCTTTGGGGTCGTAATAAAAGCTGCCCCAGGCGGTATTAAATTTCGAAAAAACCAACGTGGCTTTTTCCGGCCCCATCGCAATAAAAAATCCATATTTACCTGCAGGCAGTGGTTTACCTTCCACCGTTACATCTGTGCTAAATTCGATAGTGGTATTTTCATTGGCACCTGCACGCCATGGAGCCGCCTTGCTGGTGCCATAGTGTAAATCAGCAAAACCGTAGTGCACAAGCTGGCCCCAAATTTTACCTTCCCTGCCATTTACCTGTGGGCGGTTATAGTCAATTTTCACGGTAGTGATTCCTATATCTTCTGACACAGATGCTTTTTTATTGGCATCCGGGGGAAAGGTTATTTGACTATGTGCAGTAATTGCAAGCGTAAACAGTAATGCTGCGAGGATTATTTTTTTCATTTTATTTTTTTTATTGATCATTATTGACAACATCTGTTTTGGTAATTATAAGATTGGCAAAACTGCCGCCGGAATTATTTCCTACCCAAAGTGCAAACCCGCCTTTATTATTTGTACTTAATTTTTCCACCTGCAATGAGGCATTTTGTTCTTCGTTCACGAACACGGATACCTGCTTTCCGTTCACAACTATTTTTACATGAAACCAATCATCGCCACCCGGAGCATGCTTTATTTCATTTTCATACTTACCCGGAAATTCACTGCGCAATTTTTGCCAGTCATAATTCGGCGCACTTATATATTGCACCGCATGGGAACGACGGACAGCATCATTACTTTTAAAATTGAATGGCCGAAAATAGATCGCATCAAATGTGTTGGTATCCTGCACGTGAAAAGCAAAGCCAACAAAACTTTGTTGAAATTTAGTACTGCCTTTTATATCCAGCTCTATAATGCCGTTGGAAAAATCACCGCCTTTGAATATCATCAATCCATCATCCGAAACTTCATCAAGGTTTACTCCTTTTTTACCATCGTCATTCATGGCTGTTGCTGTTCGGTTTACAACATTCCACTGAGCCACATTCTGCAGGTCAGGTTCAATAATCTGGCTGAACACCTGCTGACTAAAAGTCAACACAACTAATAAATAAAACTTCTTTATCATGATTAATATAATTTATTCTGTTCTCAAACTCTTCACTGGGTTTGCTACCGCCGCTTTTATTGCCTGGAAGCTTACTGTGCATAATGTAATGAACACCGCTCCTGCAGTAGCTATTGCGAAAATCCACCAGGATATTTCTACGCGATAACTATAGCTCTGCAACCATTGGTTTAAATAATGCCAGGCAATAGGAATTGCGATAAGACAAGCGACTATTACCAAGCCTACGAACTCTTTGGATTGCATCTTCCATAAATTAAACACCGTAGCTCCGAGAACTTTGCGTACACCGATTTCTTTGGCTTTTTGCTCGGCGACAAAGGAAGCCAGTCCAAACAAACCGAGGCATGAAATAAAAATGGCCAGTATAGCAAAAAAAGTTGCAAGGTTGCCGATCCGTTCTTCGTCAGAAAATTTCTGCGCAAATATTTCATCTATGAATTTATATTCGAAGGGGCTACCGGGGTTATATTTTTTAAATATTGTTTCTATTTTAGTTAAAGCAACGCCCAATGGGGCACCAGGTTTTATTTTCACAGTTATTTGGTTTACCCAATCGGGACTCATGTGAAAAATGGTAGGCACAGTAGGTTTGAATGCGGATTCCATTACCATATCTTTTATTACGCCAGTAACAATATGTTCTTTGTTTGCCCATTTCATTTTTTTACCAATGGGATTTTTAAGGCCGGTAATTTTTACTGCAGATTCATTTAGAATGAAAGCGCTGGTATCATTAAAATCCCTGGAAAAATCCCTGCCCTCTATAATTTTCCAGCCGACTGTTTTTCCGAAGTCGTGGGTAACAGCGATGGTTCCAAAAAGTGGATCGCTATGGGGATCCTTTCCCTCCCATTCCACGCCACTATTATTGGACCATATTTCAGTTACTGCGCTATTTGATTCAGCCATATTATCTACTACACCTGTTTGAATAAGGTCGCTCCTTAATGCATCGTAATGCCCAAAAAGTTCAGGAGTATTCATCACTATTGAAATGAGTCCTTCTCTTGCATAACCCACCGGCCGGTTCTTTGCAAACTGCACCTGGCGGTAAACAATAATTGTTCCGATGATGAGTATAATGGAGACGGTAAATTGAATCACCACCAGCACTTTACGCGGAACAGAAGCAAAGCGTCCAACACGGAAAGTTCCCTTTAATACTTTGATGGGTTTAAAGCCTGACAAATAGAATGCAGGATAACTGCCACTAACGATCCCTGTTATTAAAGTGAATCCTGCAGTTATTGCCCAAAACAAGGGCGAAGCCCAGGGAACGGACATATTTTTATCGGCAATACCGTTGAAAAAATAGATGCCAAATTGAACAATGCAGAGTGCCAACAATAACGCCAGAAATGAAATTAAAAGCGATTCACTCAGAAACTGCCCGATAAGCTGCATACGCATAGAACCAATCGCTTTCCGAACGCCAACTTCTTTGGCTCTTTTCTCACTTCTTGCAGTACTAAGGTTCATAAAATTGATACAGGCGAGTAAGAGAACAAATAGCCCAACGATGCCAAATAACCAAACAAACTGTATTCTTCCACCTACCTGTTTTCCGTTCTTGAATTCACCCAATAAATGCCAGTTGTTCATGGGATGTAATGACATTAATTCGTTGCTGCCTGTATAGCCATGCTCTTGTGTTACTTTTTCTATTTTTTTGCCAGCCTTATTGAAATCAATTCCGTCGTTTACCTCCACAATCAATTCGCAACCGTGATTGCTCCACGCATCGGTTTGAGTATTCCATCTGTTGGCTTTATTGTACCAGGGTAAAAGAAATTTGGTTCCGTATAAAGTCGTGTTTTTCGGCAGATCTTCGTACACACCGGCCACTTTCATATCCGTCTTGTTATCTACACGTATAGTTTTATTAACAGGGTCATCATTTCCAAAAAGGGCAGTAGCAATTGACTGTGAAAGTAAAACCGATGAAGGATCGCTGAATTCTCCACGGCTTCCTTTATTCATTTTCAGGGTAAGCATTTCCGGGAGATCTGGTTGTGCCCAAATGCCTGGTTGAGATATTTTTTTATCACCTACTGCCAGAATGTTTGTACTGTTCCAGGTAAGTGATAATCGCTTATAGTCGCTTGCATGTTTGGTGCGAAGCTCTTGTTCGAGTGGTACGGAAATATTAGGGTAAGTACTCGTTTCGCCATCAAAGGTTTGCGTGGTCATCAATCGGGCCAGCCTGGAGTGGTTGTCATGATAATGGTCGAATGAAAGTTCATCCCATATCCATAATCCAATCAGCAATGCCACAGCCATGCCTACAGCAAGTCCGCCAATATTAATAGCACTATACCCTTTGTTTTTAATAAGGTTGCGCCAGGCAATTTTGAAATAATTTTTTATCATGACTAAAAGTTATAAGTAATAAGTTTTAAGTTTATTTGAATCGCTCATTCACCATTCACCATTGATAAGTCACCTTTTTTATTCCGTTCTCAAACTCTTCACCGGGTTTGCAACCGCCGCCTTTATTGCCTGGAAGCTTACTGTGCATAAAGCAATTACCAACGCCAGAACACCCGCCAATAAAAACATCCACCACTCCATATTAATTCTATAGGCAAATGCCTGTAACCATTTGCTCATACCAAACCATGCCACAGGCACAGCGATTACAATGGCAATAGAAACCAGCACCAGAAAGTCTTTGCTAAGCATTGCAGTAATGGAACCCACGCTTGCACCAAGCACCTTTCTAATACCAATTTCTTTAACACGTTGTGTGGCGGTAAAAGTGGCCAGGCCAAATAAACCAAGGCAGGCAATAAGTACCGCCAGCACTGTAAACACCAAAGAAAGCTGCCCCTGCTTTTGTTCAGCTGCATATTGTTTGGCAAAATTTTGATCCAAAAAATGAAACTCAGCAGCATTGGCTTTGTCAAACTGTGCATATACCTTTTCTATATAGGCAAGCGCATTAGAAGTTTTTCCTTTTGCAATTCTCACGTACATATTGTCCTGCTCACGGGCCTTGAGCGGCATCATCATCACCAATGGTGCTACCTTATGTTGTAAAGAAAAAGTATGAAAATCTTTCACAACGCCTATCACCGTAGCCGTTTCCATTTCGCCACCTGCACTTCTTTTAAACTGCATCTTTTTTCCAACAGCATTTTTCCAGCCAAGCGTTTTCTTTAAAGTTTCATTGATGAGCATACCGCCGTTTTGATCTGTTGGCATACCTGCGGAAAAATTGCGTCCCTCTGTCAACTGTAAACCCATGGTGTTAACAAAATCTTCGTCCACTGTCAAATCCTGTGTCATCTGTTCATTGGCCGACATGGTGCCATCATCCTTTTGAAAAGAATAAGAGTTTCCCCCAAGGTCGTTATTGCCAATTGGGTTGCCTGCCGATGCTGCCCCTTCAATCAATGGATTTTTTAGCAATTGCGTTTTAAGTGCCGCTACCTGGTTGCGTACCTTCATATCGTCTATGTGAAAAGTGAGTGTTTGTTCTTTATTAAAACCAAGATCTTTATGCAACGCATACTGCATTTGGCGATAGATAATAACTGAACCGGCGATCATCACCACTGTGATCATAAACTGGAATACTACCAGTGATTTTCGAAATATTATATTCGACACCATATTGCCCAATTGCCCCTTTAGTGCGGGAATGGTTTTAAACCGCGAAAGAAAAAATGCAGGATAACTGCCACTTATAATACCTGTTAGCAATACAAAAAGCGATAATACCAATAAAGTGTTTGTGGTGCCGAAACGCCAGATGGTTAACTGTTTTCCTGAAATACTATTAAAGAATGGAATGGAAACGTTCACTAATAACAATGCAATTAACGCCGCGATAAAAGTGATCAACAATGCTTCTGTAATAAACATGCCGATAAGGTTACTACGGCCTGAACCTATTACTTTTCGAATGCCTACTTCCTTAACACGAACGGAAGAACGGGCAGTGGAAAGATTCATATAGTTGATCAAAGCAATCAACAATATCAATACGCCAATGGCAATAAACATATATACCTGGCTGATACTACCGTTGTTGCCAAATTCGTAATTAAGATTTGAATGCAGGTGAATGGACGTTAACGGCTGTAGTTCCATTTTGTAATCCTTTACCTGCATTTCTTTTTGAATGGTTGCCGTCGTAAATGTTGGTAATTTTTTTTCAAGTGATGTTATGCTTGCCGATTTTGTTAGCTTAATATAGGTGTACAAATAAAATTCCTGCCAGTGATCCGTGTTTAAAGGTTCGTCGTTTGAACGGACGGCACTAAAACGCAGATGATTATTTTCAGGAATATCTTTGATGACTCCTGTAACAGTGTTAAAATAATTGGGGCCAAAATTAACTACCTGGTTGATGGCCTTTGTTGAATCTCCAAATATCTTTTTAGCGAGGCCTTCAGTGATTACTATAGATCTTGGTTTTGACAAAGCAGTAGCAGGATTACCATCAATAAAATGATAACTGAAAACTTTAAAGAACTGATCATCTGCTGAAATAATATCATTTGCTTTGATTGATTTTTCATTGTTGGTCATTGTAATAGTTCCCCCACCCTCAGGATCTATACGGGTTGCATATTCAATTTCAGGAAATGCTGCCTGCATAGCTGGTGCAAACACGGGTGCTGTTAATGGCAGATCCAATTTACCACCTTCCCAGCTTGCATGCTGCGCTACACGATAAATGCGCCCAGCGTCGGGCTGATCTTTGTCATAACTAAATTCATCCCCTACATACAAAGCAATCATCCAAAAAGCAGCCAGGCCAATGGCTATACTCATGACATTGATAAAAGAATATGTTTTATTCCGTGTTAAATTTCGCCAGGCTGTTTTGAAATAATTTTTAAGCATAATATATTTTTTATTCTGTTCTTAAACTTTTTACCGGGCTTGCATTTCCTGCCTTAAAAGTTTGGATGAATATCAAAAGTGTAGTTATCAAGGCCAACCCAAGGATAGATATAATAAAGGGTATTGCATTTATTGTTATCCGATAAGCATAGTCGCTTATCCAACTGTTCATTATTAACCATGCAACAGGGCAGGATATCAATCCTGCTGTCAGGATCACCAGTAAAAATTCATTTAAAAAAAGTGAGGTAATGCTTTTTACTGAGGCACCCAATACTTTTCGTATGCCAATTTCTTTTGTGCGTTTCTGAAGACTTAATGAAACCAGGCTTAATACACCAAGCAAAACAATTACCAACGACAAAAATATTGCTGTGTATGCAGCCTTCTTTAATTGCAATTCGGATTTGTATAATTTTTTTAGCGTATCATCCATAAAGGTGTATTCAAAAGAACTGCCCGGCAATAAAGTAGCCCATTTTTTTTCAATAGCTGTGATTGCAGCGGCAGTATTACCCGGTTTTACTTTAAACGACAGGTAGCGATAATTACCCAATTTTACAGGAACAAAAACTATCGGTGGTATAGCCTGTTGCATAGAATTAAAATGAAAATCGGCAGCAACACCCTGTATAGTTGACACAAAATTGTCGCCAGGGATTTTTACTTTTTGCCCAACAGCATCACGGGCATTTGCCCATCCC
>JBGSIG010000759.1:0-3148 GCA_041742655.1 Ferruginibacter sp.
TTTGATTACAGCAACGTAGTGCTTGTTAACTTGGGTAAATCAGGTGCAGGTATCAGTATTAATCCTAACCCGGTAACTGGCAATTCAATAGGACTTGCAATGTCAAATATGCCAGGAGGAAAATATCAGATAAGGTTGATTAATGCAGCGGGTCAAACCTGTATGACCAGGACATTGATGCATACCCAAGGAAATCCAATAGAAACGCTGACACCAGAGACTAAAATAAGTGCAGGTATTTATTACCTTGAAATGACGGCACCTGATAACAGCACTAAAAACATTAAAGTAATTGTGCGGTAATTAAAAAAATAAATATATGCCTAAATAATTGGCTGGTTCTATGAGGGAACCAGCCATTTATTTTTAGATACGCCCAAATTTTGTAATATAATTGCTGAAGCATTGTAATTTTACAGGAATAGAATATGAATTGGGTAAACCACAGTTTTTAGGCTGTTTTGATTAATTTATGGAAAAAGCATTAATTTGGTGTGGTTATTGGTTTAAATCTGCTACTAAAATCGTTGGCATACATAAATACAATAAAAGAACGTTTTAATTGTAAATCCGGTAGACCATTTTAAAATACAGGTAACATGCTAATGAAGAAGATTTTTTTTCGTGGCAACGTATTTTAACTAAGAAAACTTGATTCTCTCCCTTAACCAATATGAAAATGAATAAAATAGTACCTTTTTTATTCTTCGCCAGTTTTTTTTCAAAAAGCTATTCACAGACTGTCGATTTTACCTATCAAAGTACCAATGGATTATTTTGTTCGCCTGCAACTATTCAGTTTACCCAACAATGCACTGGTAACCCAGTGAGTTTTACCTGGGATTTTGGAAATGGGAAAGCCGGATATGCAGCTACAGACCTAAGTGACTACAATACTGCAGGCTCGTATACTGTAACCCTTACTGCAACATTTAATAATAAGATACTTAAGGTCTCCAAAACTATCGTGATTACCCCTCAAACAAAGGCCATAATAACTGTGGATAGAAGCTTCATTTGTGTACCAGGGGTAATTAATTTTACAGGTTCATCCAATGTAACTGTTGCAAATTACCAATGGGATTTTGGAGATGGCACAGCTTTGATAAATACTCCGTCTGCTAACACCAGTCATAATTTTGCAAATTTGGGAACTTTTACGGTAAAGCTGAGGGCTACAGATGTTGGAGGTTGTTTTGGAGATACAAGTATTATTGTAGAGGTTAAAAACCCTGTAGTTACCGCCACCGCTACACAGTCACGGGGGTGCGTACCCGCTACAGCAGTTCTTACTGCCAATGCTGCTGTGCCTCCGGGTAGTTCTGTAACCAGCTACACCTGGGACTATGGTGATGGAAGCCCGCAATCCGTTACTGCCACTAATACTACAAATCATCTTTATTCAGTAGTAGGTATTTATAGTCCAAAACTTACTGTTGCTACAAGTGAGGGGTGTTCCAGTACCTATAATTTCCCAAACTTTAGTTACGGTACGCCTCCGGCAACTACGGTTGCATATGCCAAAAATCCAACGGTTTGTGCCTCTGAAGAGGTATTGTTAGTAGCAAAAGGCACCAATGCAACCCGGTATTTCTGGAGTTTTGGCGATGGCACAAGTTTATCAACTACCGACACTATCGTGTCTCATAAATTCGCAACCCTTGGGGTAAAATCTGTTGGCGTAGTTGCCTATTTTAATGAGTGTCCCGGTGCATTCGTAAGAACAAATGTTACTGTAGTGGGGGTAGTTTCCAGCTATTCAACCGCTAATAATTGTACGGCAAAAGCAGCCTATTCGTTCTCTAATACAAGCCAGGGAAATGTTTCAGGTAGCCACTGGAGTTTTGGAGATGGCGGTCAGCAAGCCAACATCAATGTTGCAGTTCATTCATATTCTTTAACTGGCCAGTTTTTGTCGTCATTGATAGTAAATGATAATGTTACGGGTTGTGCTGATACTTCATACAGTAACATATATGTAGCAAGTCCAACCCTTACCAGTTCTGCAGCAGCTATTTGTAAAAATGATTCTGCAACATTTTCAATCATAAATAATTATACCGACACTGCCGCCACTTATACCTGGAATGTATTGGGCTTGCAAATCGGGCCCGACTCAAATACACAAGTAACGGTGAAGGCTAATGCCACTGGCAGCTTTACAAATTTTGTAGTTATTAATCGTGGGCCCCAATTTTGCCTCGATACCATCCAATTGGCAAATCCAATTGTGGTGAAGGGGCCAAATCTTAATTTTGATGTTGCTGCCAATACCTGTTTTAATGACCCTGTTGTTGTTACTAACAATTCGCAGCCTTCTATGGCAACTGATACTGTGAAGCTTTGGTATTGGAATTTTGGTAACCTCTTGAAAAATGACACAGCCTACCAGCCGCTGCCTTTTCAATATGATGTACCAGGCGCCTACAACATATCCCTGGTTGCTATCGACAAAAATGGATGTACTGATACTCTTATTAAGCCTGTTGATATTAACCCTTCTCCCTTTTTACGCATCATTCCAAAGTCCGATACCATTTGTGCCGGTCAATCTACAACTTTGGTAGCGGTAACGGATGACAACGTAACCTGGTCGCCGGGTAACAGCCTTTCGTGTATTAACTGCGACACTACAATTGCTAACCCACAAACTTCTACGCAGTATGTTGCTGTAGTTTCCAACGCTTTTAACTGCATCGTCAGGGATAGCAGTAATGTGGTAGTAAATATCTCATTCACTGCGCCACCATCGTCGGGAAATACATTGATATGTAAAAATGAAACGGTAACGCTTGACGCAGTTCCAAAAGGCAAAAAGATTTTATGGACTCCATCAGGCACTTTATCGGATCCCGGTATTTATAATCCTGTAGCCATGCCGTTACAAAACACCACCTATACCGCGGTTTTATCAGATTCGGTGGGCTGTTTTAGCGCAAATACAACTTTTACTGTTAATGTAAAACAATTGCCCATAGTTGACGCCGGACCTGATAGATACTATGCAAAGGGAACAGCCTATAGCTTTACCCCTACCTATAGCAATAATATAATTAGTTATAGCTGGTCACCATCTGATTTATTAAGTTGCAGTGATTGCGCTATACCGAGTGGAGCAGCCAGCTACTCACAAAAATATATTGTAAAA
>JBGSIG010000760.1:0-5093 GCA_041742655.1 Ferruginibacter sp.
ATGCTGTTTTTAATTGTAAGGGCATAGTACGAATAGATTTTATTTATGATGAAGCAAGTGGCCAGCCATATATGCTTGAAATAAATACCGTGCCTGGCCAAACTGAAGCAAGCATTGTTCCCCAACAATTGCAAGCATTTGGGTGGACATTGAAAGATTTTTACAGTGCTTTAATAGAAGAATGTTTTGCTAAATAATTATACGCTCAAATTTGCGTTTAAAAGCCAGGCGTAACGAAAGCAAAAAACGCTATAAAAAATATGTTTAAATTTATAACAGGTCGTCCTTTTTGGGTTAATCTTTTAGTAGCCGCGGCACTGGGCTTGACGTTGATATTTTTAGTACTTGAAATGTTGGGCTGGATAACGAACCATGGCGAATATTTACGGGTACCGGCTGTAAAAGGAAAAGGAACTGAAGAAGCCATACAATTATTAAAAAGTAAAGGCTTTGATGTAACCATTCAGGATTCTATTTTTACTGACACACTGCAACGCGGAATAGTTGTAAAACAGTTACCAGATGCAGACGCAACGGTGAAAGTTAACCGCACTGTTTTGTTGACAGTTAACCGTTATACACCACCCGAAATAGTAATGCCAGAGCTGGAAGGTAAAAGCTTTGCGTTTGCATTAGAGTTATTGAAACGCAGCCACCTAAAACTGGGCGACACTACCTTTAAGCCCGACTTTATGAAGGGTTCGGTGTTGGAACAGTTGTACATGGGCAAAAAAATTGAAGCTGGATCAAAAGTAGTTTGGGGTAGCAAGATATCGTTGGTGATAGCAGGCGGATTGCAACAACAGCAAATATTGGTACCCGGTCTTTTGGGCAAAACATTTGCAGAAGGAAAAGCGGAACTTGAAATGCTCGGAATTAATGTTGGCGCTGTGGTGGCCAAAGGTGCTATTAGCGATACGGCCTCCTCCTATATTTACAATCAAAATCCCGGCCAGTACGACAATGAAAAGAGAAGACTTTCTCTGCATCCCGGACAGTTGATGGATATTTATATTTCGCAGGCAATGGTGTTGCCGAAAGATTCTACTGATAAATAAATTGTATAAAAAATGAAAACAATAACTGCTGAAGAAGTAAAGAAACGTTTAGATGCGGGTGAAAATTTACACATAATAGATGTGCGTGAGCCGGATGAAAATACAGAGTTTAATATAGGCGGTACTTTGATACCCTTAGGTAATATACAAGCCATGCAACTGGATGACTTGGAAGAATTAAAAAGCGAGGAACTGATAGTGTATTGCAGAAGTGGCAATCGCAGCGGACAGGCATGCCTCATTTTAGAGATGGCTGGTTTTTCCAACGTGAAAAATTTAACCGGCGGCATGTTATATTGGCGGGATACTTTTAAAGTGTAACGGTATTTCTGATGTCTGATTTTTTGATGTCTGATGTTGTGCGCCAATTTGCAAAACCACTTAACTGTTGAGAATGTCTTTATATGGCAAACACGAAAGTCTTTCTATTGCCGATAAACCTGATGATCCAGCTTGGAGTTGGTTCATATTAAATGGCCCCCATGGTGAGCGATTCAAATGGGATAGAAATACTCCATTACCGAAAGAAAAAAACATTGAATATCTTGACAAATTCATCGAGGAAATAACTGAAAACGATCCAGAATTCAAAATCAAAATACGAGACATTGCACTGGTAGCATTAGAAAGAGAAAATGCAATCTTAATCAGAACTGCAATACAAGTACTAACAATTGTTGGCTCATCGGAAGATATGACTTTAATTAAACAGTTTCTTGAATGTGACGATATGGATATTCAAAATGATGCTAAATGCGCTTTATTTGAGCGAGGCATTAAAATAAAAAAGAAACGTTCCACTTGAGAAAATCCGCACACATACGTTGTCAAAATTGGGACAACATTTTTCAAATGTTTCGAGAACAACATGTCAAGACCAAATGCTGTTATGTAAATTATTTCAAATGCAGCAATGCAGTGAATACCCAGGTTAGTCCCCAAAATCAAACATTTGAAGTCTTTTTTAAAACCTCAAATTCAACCCTACCATGGCATTAAAGGGCGCCATCGGAAAGTAGTAATTTTCGGTAGTTAATCCACCATAATAATAACTGAACGTATAACCATTGGCTTCGTAATGTTTATTAAATATATTGTTGAGCTGAACAATAATATCAGCTTTTTTTAAAAATTTTTCGCCGGAGTAGATATTATAACTCAACCTCACATCCTGTAAAAAGTAAGCATCAATGCTCCTGCTATTTTGAGATGTATTGTCTAGGTACTGTTTACCAACATATTTACTGATGAAACTAATTTGTCCTTTTTGTACAGGCATAAAATTGATGGTGCCTCCACCCACGATACCGGGCGAAAAAGCGATATCGGTTTGTTGATAATTATTGGTAATTGTTCCGCCATTCTCGTAGTCGTCTATTAATTCTGTGTAATTGTTTATTTTGTTTTTGCTGAGGGATAAATTGGCGACAATATTTACATATTTATTTATCATCCACGATCCGGTTAATTCAACACCTGCTCTGTAACTCCTGTCAATATTGGTTCTTGTATAAGCGCCTACTTCGTTGATGTTGCCAATTAAAGCCAATTGATCTTTGTATTGCATATAAAATAAATTGGCGCCATACGAATAATTTTTACCAGTTCTCTGAACCCCCAATTCAAAATCGTTTAAATATTCAGGTTTGGGCTGTTGTGTTTCACCCGCTTCAAAATCATCCCTGTTAGGTTCCTTACCGGCTCTTGCATAGGAGAGATAAGCCAACCACTGATTGTTGGTATACGTAATGCCAATTTTTGGATTTAGAAAAGTATAGTGGTTATTTACTACTAAAGAAGGATTGTCTTTAAATCCATTGAGATCATAGTGAACATCCCTTACCTGCATATCAGCAAAGCCCTGCCAATGTTCACTAAATTGCTGAGTTAGTTTTGCATACATTGAGAAATCTGTTTTATACGCCGTTAAATTGTACCACTCATAATTAGCCGGTACTGCTGGTTGTACATCGGCGTAAATTATTTTGCCAAAATGGTCGCCATCATATTTATCCCAAACGCCACCAATGGTAAATTGCGTTTTATTTTTTTTGAATTGCAACGAAAAGATAGTTCCGTAGAAATCATTGTCCAGCCATTTTTGTCTTACAAGGTTAGTGCTGCTGATGGTATCATTGCCATCAATATAATCCGGTAATCCATAAGACGCCAGTTCCTGATCTGCCCTGTATTCTTCATAATATCCTTTCCCCTTTGTTAAAAATACGGCCACATTAGCTTTCCAGTAGGTATTAAATTGATGGTTATAAAACAATTGGTAATGGGTTTGGGTATAATTATCGGTTTCATTCGGGTAGGGGGTACCTGGCTGTTCTTGCCCCGACTGATTATAGGTACGGTCTGTTTTTAAATAGCTTTCCGGAACGCCGTTCCATGCCTGGTAAGTTTTTTCTTTGCCCGAAAAAACATTTAAACGCAACGAGTTTTTTTCGTCAACATAAGCCGTACTAAAATAAAAAGATTTCAAATCGCTGGCAGCTCTGTCAATGTAGCCGTCGCTGCTTATTTTACTAAGCCTGCCATCAATAATAAAATGTTTGCCAACGATGCCGCTGCTAAAATTTAACGTGTTTTTCCAGGTATTGTAACTTCCATAAGTATTGTTAAATTCAACAAAAGATGTAGTATTTATTTCGTTGGTAGAAACATTTATATTCCCACCAAAAGAACCTGCGCCATTACTGCTGGTACCTACACCACGTTGTATTTGTATGCTGTTGGCCGAAGATGCAATATCCGGCATATCTACAAAAAAACTACCCTGACTTTCTGCATCGTTATAGGGTATCCCATTTAAAGTAACATTTATCCTGCTGGCATCAGATCCACGAATGCGTATGCCGGTATATCCAATGCCATTGCCTGCATCCGAATTGGTTACTACCGATGGTGTTTGGTTTAAAATGTACGGCAGGTCTTGGCCCAGGTTGTAAAACTCAATATCTTTTTTAGTAAGATTTGTCTTTGCAAAAGGCGCATTGTCGCCAGCCCTGATGGCGGTTACCTCAACCGGCTGCATAAAAGAAGTATCGTTGAATTTTTTTTCATCCTGGGCATAGTTTAGCAACGCTATTGTACACAACAAACTGGTAAACAGTAGTTTTTTCATTCCAATAAAATTTTATGCTGAACATCCGGATGAGTATCCGATGGTGAATTAAAGCTCCCTTCGCAGGCATTATCCTGAGCAGGTTAACGGGTATTATCTCAGCCTCTTAAATGAAGCACCCCGGAAATTCAGACGATGAATAAGAACATTTTGAAATGCAAAGGTAGGGCAGTTTTAAATTATTTTGCAACTTTGTGTAACAAATTGTTTCTGCAAAGCGTATCATTGAAAATGTCCTGCCTGTCGGCGTCAGATTTCAGGTGACAACAAACAAAAAAACAACAATCAGAAAACAAAAAACAAAAATCATGAAGCAACTTTTTATTTCCCTTATTACATTGCTCAGCTTAACAAGTTTTGCGCAAGATGCTGTGATCAATGATGCCAATGCACAAAAACGCACCCTCTCTTCTTCCTTCACTGCCATTACAGTTTCCGATGGAGTTGAACTTTATCTTACTCAGGGTGATGAGGAATCTATTGCGGTAAGCGCTTCGGATGAAAAGTATATGGAGAACTTTAAAACCGAAGTAGTAAATGAAACGCTGAAAATTTACTTTGACCACAATAGTTTTAATTGGGCGAACACCGACAAAAGAAAATTAAAGGCATACGTGTCATTTAGAACGTTAGAGAAATTGCGGGCTTCTTCCGGATCAAGTGTGCTCATGAAAAGTACACTTACATCTGATAGGTTAGAATGTAAGTTTTCGAGCGGCGCACGTTTTGAAGGGCAGGTAAATATTGGAGACCTGGAAATGTCGCAAAATAGTGGTTCATCTGTTGACATATCCGGGGCAACCGAAAAATTAAACGTTGATGTAAACAGTGGCGCCATGTTTAAAGGATACGAATTGACTGTTGATTATTGTGAAGCGAAAGCAAGCAGCGGCGGAGGTGTTCGG
>JBGSIG010000761.1:0-4851 GCA_041742655.1 Ferruginibacter sp.
ACCTGGTCGGGGGTAATGGCGGTAGTATCGATATCAACCGCTTCTTTTTTAAGAAACCAGTTGTGTACGCCTGAACGCTGCCAGAAGGTTGGTTTTGTTGTTGTGTGCATGGGTTATTCTTTAAAGTGTAATTCAGATGAACAGTACCGATGTAATAGAAAGTTTACCCTATTACATCCTGTGTTGTGTTCCCGTAAATTTTGTACAGTAAAGTTTGTGCCCTGTTGCAGTGGTTTAAATGAAAAACTATTTCCGCAAAAAGTAGAGAGAGTTTGGTAAGTGTGTTCAATAATGGCTTATAATATAGTTTCAAAAGTCAGCCGATATTGATGTGATGAAATTAAGAGATGATTTCTTAATGAATTGCCAAAATTGGGAAAAGATGTGGTGAAGGAAAATATAAAATATGTAAAGAGATAGTTATTGTGGTGGGTAATTCTTTGGATACAGCGACGGTGAGTTGTTGAATAATAATATATAAAGTTTAATTTTAGTGAAGTTAATCTCAATATCAAAAATTTAGTACACGTCATATCCAATAGCATATATTTACGTCTTAGGTGTAATAATAAATGGCAATCAGTATTACAAAATATATTTATCCCTTCGGAGGGAGAAGTTCTGTTATTTCAGAGCCTCGCTTTGTTTTCGACAATGCAAGAACACCGGAAGAAATCGGTCTTGTAAAAGATTTTATTGAAAAAACCTTACAATTTGAAAGTAAAAAATATGAAAAAGATAATTCTGACAAGCACTTAGATTATTGTTCGTAATTGGAGAGCTTAAAGATTTTTTGAAAGAAACTGAGCCCGAAAGCTATGCTTCCAAATATTACGAATCGAATATTAATAAGCTATTGTTTGATATATTAATAGAGACGTGGATTATTGTAAGGTTTGAAGATAATGGAGATTTTGCCGAACTCGTTTCAAACAGAAATAAAATGTTTTCTTTGATGCTTGAAAAAAAGCAAACTTCTTACACAAAACAAAGTAAAATTCTACTTGAATTAAGTCATCTAATTTCTCTTGTTGGTAACGACGAGGATCATTATCATGGAGAAACAATTTTATTAACCAGACATCCTTAGGACATTTTTTATTCAGTCGAACATTATAAAGTTTATAGCATTTTAGAAGATTTCAAGGGCATGAATTTTTTATTAAAACATGGTGCTAAAAGAAAACCTTCGTGGACATATTGGCTTGATGGAAAAGATAAAATCATTTCATCAGCTAAAGACCTCTATTCCCTTTGTTCTCTGCCTGCACTAAGAATGCAAAATGTAAAAATAGCTGCAAGTCAAAAGCAATCTCCATCAGAAAAATTATCACATATCGGGAATTACCTTAGAATGGCCTACAGTCATTTATCTGATCCCGAACTCATGCTAATCTTACTCGTTGGTATTCTTGAATATTTACTAACCAGAGCTGCTTCTGAAGAAAGCATTACAAAGCAATTCATTTTAAAAGGTTCGTCATTAGTTCATACTCAAAACGCATCTACTCCAATTTCTGATGTAGGAAAGCGACTTGAATTAATTTACGACAAACGCTCAGACTTTGCTCATGTGAATTATCTCATTAATTACGAACCCAAAGAAACTGTTGACAATGTTTTAATACTATTGCAGTACATTAAGGATATAATAAATTCTTATATAAAAGACCGATCACTGGTCGACTTCTTGAAAGACAATTAGGCAATTACTATGCCCCTCCTCCTTGGTTCGTGTCCTTCACGAACCACTCCGCTAAAATCTCCGCTACAATCCGCAGCCTGCACAGATTAAGGATTTAGAAACGCAAATATTTAAGCAGTATAAGAATATCCAAATCAATGTGTGGATGACTTTAACAATAATAAGCTTTGTCTCACTTTGCATATAGTTTCTTAAAGAATTAAGTTAGGCATTACTACTAACAATTTGGGCATTTTGCAAACGGGATATCTACTTATGTGTTGCTGTGAGTGCTAAATTATTCTAATACACCCCGGTTTTATAACAGCAACATCAGCGGCCCGTTTTATTGATGTATTGGCTGAGATTTAGCGATACCAACTGCGAATTAGCCGTTTGGTATAAAAACTAACCTCTTTGGTATAAAAGGAGGTTAAAATTCGCTTGATTGAGTAGTTTTGGTATATGCAAAAAGACAGTGCCAGTGTATCTCTGTTTAACAGCCCTTTGATACGATTCGTTTCAGAGAATAAGTACCGGTGGCTTCATCATACTTTATTTATTATACTGGGACTTATCCTGGCTTTTAAAGGTGATATCGGCGTAGAAGATTCACGGTCGAAAGAAGTAATGGATGCGATGATCCTGGTTGATGCACTTAATTTTATTTTCATCATTGCGATGGTTTATTTGTTGCTACTCGTATTGATTCCACGGTTATTATTCCGTTCTAAAACCATCCTATTCTTTATTTCATTTATCGGTGTTAATACGGTCATTTATTTTTACGTGTGGTTTACAGATTTTTATTATTTGAGACCCGTAATACCCGATCGTATGTATCATATAGCATTATCCTTCGTGGATTTTATCCAGGTGGGTGCGGTCAGTTCTGTTTTACTGGGTGCTGTGGTTGGTTTAAAGGTTTTTAAAAAATGGATTGTGGACGTGCAACGGATGAATGACCTGCAACAGGCCAGCCTGAAAGCCGAACTGGAACAATTAAAAAGCCAGGTAAATCCGCACTTCTTATTCAATACTTTAAATAACCTGCTGGTACTTACAAAAACCGATTCCGAAAAAGCTACCCAGGTTTTACTGGGTCTGTCCGATTTATTGCGGTACCAGTTATATGATAGTGCAAAAGAAAAAATATCCTTATCAAAGGATATTGCATTTTTACAAAACTACCTGTCGCTTGAAAAAATAAGGAAAAACGATTTTACATTTACCATTAATAAGGCGGGTGATATTGATAGCAAAAGATTGCCTCCTTTTTTGTTCATACCATTCGTGGAAAATGCAGTAAAACATGGTGCTTCTACTGTAGGGCATTCGTATCTTACTTTGAATTTTCAAGTTAAGGATAATGAGTTAAATTTTCAATCAATCAACTCCAAGCCTCCGGTGAAGCTGCAGACGATTGGGGGGCTTGGGCTTGGCAATATTAAAAGGCGGCTCGAACTATTGTATCCACACAACCATACCCTGCAGATAACAGATAAACCGGATCAATTTATTGTAAATCTTATTTTACCATTATGAAATGTATAATAGTAGATGATGAACCACTTGCCCGGCAGGGAATGGAACTGAATATTGCCAATGTGTCATCGTTGCAGCTACTGGGTTCGTTCAGCAATGCACTGGCTGCCAGTGATTTTATACGGAAAGAAAATGTTGACCTCATGTTCCTGGACATTAATATGCCAGAGCTGAGTGGACTCGACTTTTTAAAATCATTGCGTGATGCACCCATGGTCATTTTTACTACGGCCTATCCGCAATATGCATTGGAAAGTTATGAATTGGATGCAATTGATTACCTCATGAAACCTATCAGGATAGAGCGATTTTTAAAAGCCGTAAACAAAGCCGAGAATTATTTAAAACTGCTACAGCAGGACAGCAATAAAAGCCATGTTGAAAAAATTGAAGATGACTATATTTTTATCAAGGCAGATAGAAAATTTTTCAAGATCTATTTTAAAGAAATTCTTTACATAGAAGGGTTAAAGGATTATGTAGTGATCTATACAAATGATAATAAGATCATTACTTCCATGAACGTAAAAACAATCGCCGCCCAGTTACCCCCTGTAATTTTTGCAAGGGTAAGTAAATCATACATTGTAAACACGCTTCACATTTCGTCGCTGGATAATGAACTGATCTATATTCAGCATAATGAAATACCGCTTGGGCAGAGTTATAAAGAAGAATTTCTGCAGCATTTTATTGAGGGTAAAATAGTAAAAAGATAAAGCATTTTGAAAGCCGTGAAAATCAAAACTGTATCTGGATTTAAAGACATTGTCAAAGACTTGCATTATTTTGAAAACTGGGTCAATCAATTAGAGTTAAATAATAACAGGGCTTACGAAAGGATACAGCTAAATACGAATATCGGGAAGACCCGGGTATGGGGGCTGAACACAAAAGAAAATTACCACGACAGTCTGGTGATATTTCCTGGTGCAAGAACAAGTTCTCTTTTCTGGGATTTTGACAGAAATCTTGACAATCTGAATCATGAGCTACGCATATTTTTAGTAGAGACCAATGGGCTTCCCAATTCGAGCGATGGCGCTACGCCGGACATAAAATCATTGGACTATGGTTATTGGGCGAAGGAGGTTTTAGGTGGACTGGGTTTAAAAGAAACATTCATTGCAGGCGCTTCATTTGGCGGATTAATTTGTATGAAATTGGCCATTGTCGATCCTGGTAACATCAAAGCCGCATTTATTTTAAATCCCGGCTGTTTACAGGCATTTTCTATGAAGGCAAAGAATCTTTATTACAATCTTTTACCGATCACCAGCCCTACCGTAAACAATGTTTCAAAATTCCTGGACAAGGCGATTTTTTCAAAACCGGGACATACACTTTCGGCAGCATCCCGGCAATTAATAACAGACTGTGAATTGTTTGCTCTTAAAAAATATAAAGACAGAACACAGAAACCATATTCTATGAAAAATGAATTGTCGTATGTTAAAGTTCACACTTACACGTTAGGGGGAGATAAAGATCTGCTCTTCCCTTACATAAAGTCAATTGCAACTGCCAGGAAATACATTAGACCATTACAAGAGATTAAAGTTTTTAATGATGCAGGACATGGCATTGAGACTTACAGTAAGGCTATGAATTATATTGGAGAA
>JBGSIG010000762.1:0-4948 GCA_041742655.1 Ferruginibacter sp.
TGCACATGAAATACAAAACCCGTTGAACTTTGTGAATAATTTTTCGGAAGTAAATACGGAACTGATTGATGAATTAAGTGAAGAAGTCAAAAAGGGAAATTTAGATGAAGTGCAGTTACTGGCAAAAGATATAAAAGAAAACGAACAAAAAATAAACCACCACGGCAAAAGAGCGGATGCCATTGTAAAAGGCATGCTGCAGCACAGCCGCAGCAGCAGTGGCGTAAAAGAACCAACAGATATCAATGCATTGTGTGATGAATACCTCCGCCTCTCCTACCATGGTCTGCGTGCAAAAGACAAGTCATTTAACGCCACATTAAAAACTGATTTTGATAACAGCATCGGTAACATCAATATTATTCCGCAGGATATAGGAAGAGTTATTTTGAATTTGATCAACAATGCATTTTATGCAGTTATCGAAAAAAACCTGTCGACGGCTTCGGCCCCGACAGCGGTTACATACGAACCAACTGTTTCAGTCAGCACAAAAAAGATAAATGACAAAGTTGAAATAAGTGTAAAAGACAACGGTAATGGCATTCCCCAAAAAGTACTGGATAAAATCTTTCAACCCTTCTTTACCACCAAACCAACGGGGCAGGGTACAGGATTGGGATTGAGTTTGAGCTATGATATTGTAAAGGCGCATGGCGGCGAAATAAAAGTGGAAACAAAGGAAGGAGAAGGCACTGAATTTATTATTCAATTACCTGTTATCTGAATCTCTGATTAGAAGGATTAAAAGATTACACAGAGGAATATTACTACAATTGAGAAAACAAATTCAGTGAAATCCATCTATCCGTGCCAATCTGTGATTCAGATAAGTTATGATATTTTGAAAGCACATGGAGGTGATCCCGACCGTGCCCGCCGACAGGCAGGAAGCTATCGGGATAAAAGTGGAAACAACTAAGGGCGAAGCAACTGAATTTATTGTGTCAATACCTCTCTAATGAAAATAAAAAATAATTTATGAAATTCTTGCCTACATCGATAATTGCCTTTTTACTGTTTTCCGGCAACAGTTTTTCGCAATTCGATAAAACCGACAGCCTGAAAAAGGCAATGGATACTTATATACCTAAAGACACGATAAAAGTGATTAAAATGACTGAGTATGGATGGAGCGTATCAAAAAAAGATCCAGAACAGGCTATTCAGATTTTTGATGAAGCGATAAGCCTCGTCAAAGACCTGGAATGGAAATCGACTATGTTAATATGGCTTTACAAAGGCAAAGCAAATACGGAAAACAATAAGGAAAAATACAGTGAGGCCATTGTTAATTATTTGTCGGCTCTGAAAACTGCAGAAGACCTTCAATTCAACGATGCATATTATGATATTCATTTTCAATTAAGTGGAACTTATCGCATGATGAAGGATCATGAACTTGCAAGGTTGCATGCCCAAAAATGCATTGATATTGCCACTGCTGAAAAAAATGAAGACCAGGTTTTATATGCTATCAGCATATTAGCGGAAGCATATTGCGGTAACAAGCAATTAGACAGCGCTTCGGTATTCATTGAGAGAGGAATGAAGCTGGCAGTTAAACTGAATGATGAATACATTCAAGACCGGCTTTTAGGATTAAAAGCTGATATTTTATGGGACAAGGATAAAAATTATGCAGGCGCCCTGGCGCTCTATCGTCAAAATTTAGCTTACCAGTTAAAAATTGACAGCAAGCCCGGCATTGCCTGGATACACTGTGTAATTTCAAGAGCTTTTACTGATTTCAATATTAAAGACAGCGCATATTATCATGCAGGAGTGGCATTGGGTATTTCAAAAAAATACAATTTAGCCAAAGAATTAAGAGATTCTTACGAAGCCTTGTATTTATCCAATGCAAAATTTGGCGAATATAAAAATGCATATGAATATAGGTTAATATATGATTCGCTTTATAATGGAAGTTTTAACCTGGAATCGGGTAAAAACGCAGAAAAAGCAAGGTTGGAAATGGATCAGCAACGAAAGGATGCTTTGGCAGAGGCGGAAAAAATCAAAAAAGAAGCAGCTGCCAACAGGTTCAAATACATTTTGGCAGGCTTAGCATTGATAGGTTTGATAACCGCAACGTTTCAGTATCGGAGCAGCCGACAGAAGCAAAAGGCAAAATCAAAGATTGAAAAAGCATATAGTGAATTAAAAATGACACAGCAACAACTCATCCAATCTGAAAAAATGGCTTCTCTTGGTGAGCTCACGGCAGGCATTGCCCATGAAATTCAAAACCCATTGAACTTCGTCAATAATTTTTCGGAAGTAAGTAATGAACTCATTGATGAAATGAATGAAGAATTAAACAAAGGAGATATTGAAGAAGCAAAAGCAATTTCATCTGATATTAAACAAAACCTGGAGAAAATAAATCATCACGGCAAGCGGGCAGACTCCATAGTAAAAGGGATGCTGGAACATAGTCGCAAAAGCAATGGTGTAAAAGAACCAACCGATATCAATGCTTTATGTGATGAATATTTACGATTAGCTTATCATGGCTTAAGAGCGAAGGATAAATCATTCAATTCAACTTTAAAAACTGATTTTGATCAAACCATGGGAATGGCCAATATTATTTCGCAGGATATAGGAAGAGTGCTTCTGAATTTAATAAACAATGCTTTTTATGCAACAAGCGAAAGGCTTAAAGCTGAAAGCCTGACTACCGGACAGGTAGGCTTAAAGCCCGGAGAAAAAAAATATGAGCCTGTTGTTTCTATTCAAACAAAAACGGCAAACGGCCATATTGAAATAAAAGTGAGTGACAATGGCAATGGCATTCCGCAAAACATTATAGACAAAATATTTCAACCCTTCTTTACCACCAAACCAGCGGGGCAGGGAACGGGATTGGGATTATCGTTAGCTTACGACATTATTAAAGCACATGGTGGTGAGTTGAAAGTGGAAACTAAGGAGGGTGAGGGAAGTGAATTTATTATTCAATTGAAAAATAAATAAAAAAATGAAAGTCATTTTAAAAGTAATTGCACTACTCTTGTTGCCATTGCTAACTATCGGGCAACAGGAAAACACATATTTGTGTAGTTTGTACAGATCGCTATCCGAAGCAACAAGCGATACTGTCCGAATGAAAACCTTTACTAAGCTGGGGTTATATTACTTTTCAGAGGATCGTGATAGTGCAAATTATTATGTTGAAAAAGCCTTGCCTATTGCTGTCAGATTAAATCTAAAATTCGACGAAGCCTCAATATTGAACCTGGCAGGGGGTTTATTGATGCAGCAGGAAAAGTTTCCAAAGTCATTGGAATTTTATTTGAAAGCGATAAATATTGCAAAGGACCCCACAATTGAAAAAACTATCTGGAATTTGTCGCCGGCCCAAAACCCAACGAGTGCACGAATGCTTCTGTTAAGCTACAGTTACGATTTAATCGGATTGCTAAATGCCTATGCCGGAAACTGGACTGATAACACAAGAAACCAATTGAAAAATTATCGGGAAGCCGAAAAATATGCAAAAGCAGCAGGTGACACCCTACAGATTGCGTACATAAACTTTCACATGGGTATTGCTTATATGAATGAAGGAAAATTAGATTCAGCACTCACGTTAATTAAAAAGGCCAAATCAACGTTTTCAGATTTGAACGATCAAAATGGGTTAGGTAAGGCAACAAAATACCTGGGCGATACCTATGAGAGAATGGGGAATTCTGATTTAGCCGCTAAAACATTAATACAGTCAATCGCGATTTTAAAAGAGACTAATGATGATGTTCATCTGGGGCTGGGTTATAATTCTTTAAGTGGGGTATACAGGAAGTTGAAAAAAAATGACTCGGCTTTGTATTATGCCAAAGAAAGTTTAAAAATTTTTGAAAAGCGAAAAGACCGGGCCTGGAAAAGAGATGCATATAATCTGCTTATTTCCAGTTTTGATCAACTGGGCCAACCCGACAGTGCCATCGTGTATTTAAAATTATCTAAATCATTAAGTGATAGCCTTGGTGCCGAAGAGCGAAAAAATCTTCTTGGATTTCTCGACGTAGTTGTAGATGAACAGGTAAAGTTAGAAAAGCTGGAGAAAGAAAAAATTCAAACAAAGAGTAAAATCAGGACATATAGTATGATTTCAGGACTTGTTATTCTTTCTCTGATAGGCCTTATTCTGTATCGTAACAACAAAAAGGAAAAGAAAGCCAAAATGGTTTTGGAAAAAACATTGAAGGAACTAAAATCTACACAGTCGCAACTCATCCAATCAGAAAAAATGGCAAGCCTTGGTGAACTAACGGCAGGCATTGCTCATGAAATTCAAAACCCGTTGAACTTCGTTAATAATTTTAGTGAAGTAAATAAAGAATTGGTTGATGAACTACAACAGGAATTAAAAGCCGGAAAGATCGATAATGCGGTTGAAATATCAAATGCTATAAAAGAAAATGAAGAAAAAATAAATCACCATGGCAAAAGAACCGATGCTATTGTAAAAGGCATGTTGCAGCATTCACAAAAAAGTTCCGGGCAAAAAGAGCTTACCAATATCAACAAACTCGCCGAAGAATATCTACGTTTGGCATATCATGGTTTGCGGGCTAAAGACAAATCATTTAACGCAACGTTAAAAACAGCGTTCGATGAATCACTGGAAAATATAAATGTCGTTCCACAAGATATAGGAAGGGTGATTTTGAATGTAATTACAAACGCATTCTATGTTGTGGATGAAAAAAAGAAATCAGGTACCGATAGCTATCGGGATGACAAGTACGAACCTGCGGTTTCAGTAAGTACAAAAAAAACTGGTAATTATATTTTGATCACTGTAAAAGATAACGGCAATGGTATTCCCATAAAAGCACGAGATAAAATATTTCAACCTTTTTTTACCACCAAGCCAACCGGAAAGGGAACTGGATTGGGATTATCATTGGCCTATGATATTGTAAAAGCACATGGC
>JBGSIG010000763.1:0-2263 GCA_041742655.1 Ferruginibacter sp.
CGGCTACGGCAATTCGTTCGAAATTATTGGATAAGGTTAAAAGGTCAGCAGGATTTCTAAAACTGCTATCCATTGCTGCCAGATTTTTTTTCATAGCAGACGTATATTTTTCGCTTTGGGCTAATAAAACAACGGTGCTTAATAACACCATTGTTGATAAAATTAATTTTTTCATTTTTTTTTAGTTTGATGAATGATGAATTGTTTATGTTTTATTTTTTATTGACGTTGTTTTTCTTATTCGGGTCCAATTTTTATCCGTTAGCTTTTCTTCTCACAAGTTATTGTTTATAGCATCTTGTGTTCTGTCGATACCAAAACTTAAAAAGCAACCAATAAACACAAACCGCGTTGCCGGTGCCGTTACTGCTTCTTTTCTTGATCCGTCATAATTATAGTTGTAACTAAAAATCTGGTTTTGGCCCAAAACATTATTGACACCTAACACCCAAACCACAAAAGCTTTCGTATCTTTTTTACCCAAATTGGGCAGGTAGTTTACACTAACGCTCATCAAATTATAAGTGATAGTTTTTCCCTGATCTCTGATGAAATATTTCGCTGATGAAATATCATAAGCGATGTTGTAATATGGCCTGCCTGTTGCAAAATTGTAACTGAAATTAAACCCGGTTTTCCAGGGTAGTACAAATCTCTTAAATACAAATGCAAGGGTGTGATTGGCAGCAAACGGAGGTTGAATGGCCGTTGGATAATTCAGATAATTCCGTTTAGTATCAAGGAACGAATAGGAAAACCAATAGTCAACATTTTTGATGGTCTTCCTGTCTCGCCAAAAAATTTCAACACCTTGTGCCTTCCCAAATCCATCGTTATTGATGGCTATTTCACGGCTCCCCGTTCCTGTTGCTGTTTTAAAGAGGTCATCGTACTTTTTATAAAATAATTCTGCCCTAAGTGTGTAATTGATGGTCTGCAGATTATACTGAAAAATATAATGACTTGCTTTTGAATAGGCAAGTTGTATTGGCGACGGCAATAATTTTCTTTCCGGATTTTGATAGAAAATTCCATAGGCAAAAGATGCCTGGCTTTTATTGGAAAGCCTGTATGCTAATGAAATTCTCGGTGCGATATTCCATTTATTGATGATGTCAGAATGTTCCAATCTGGTGCCAATTTTAGCAGCCAGGCTGTTGGTGACATAAATGTCTGTTTCTGCAAATAAGCTATAGATATTATCAACTACTTTTTCTGACAGTTTCATATTATTAAACAGCGTGTAATTAGTTTTTTCATTGCTATAAAAATAATCGCTGCCAAAACGTACTGCACTTAAGCCGCCTAACTTTTTCTCCAACACAAATCTAGCCTGGGCATAGGTGGCGAGATTGTTCAGCGAATAATTTTTAAAAGCATAAAAAATGGGATCGGTAATGGTTACTTTTTCATTCTTATCATCCTGCAATTGGTTTTCAATATCATCTTTATTGGTGCTAAAACTAACACCGGTATTAACACCCCAGCCACTTCCTAACCATTTTTTAAAGTTGATGTTTTGATAAGTATTGATATTTTGCAAGTCAAAGGCGTTCTTAAATGCACTGGAATCTATGTCCGCTGTTCTAAAGCCGACTTTGTTGGTGCTCAGGTAGCCGTAATATTTTAACAGCCCGCCACTTTTTGTCCGTATTCTAAAATTCGCATCCATCTGGTTAGCCGTTGGCTCCTGGTAATAGTCCTGCTTTTGCTTTATCACATTAAATGCAAGCCATAAATTGGTATAATTGACCGAAACACCCCAGGAAGATTTTTTATCTTTCGATAAATGTTGTATCCCACCCCCAATACCCACGACAGAAATACTTACATCAGCCTGAGTTTGTTCCGGAAAGTCGTTGCTCTCTAACAGAAGGGCCGCTGAAAGGGCCTGGCCATATAAGGCAGAATAACCACCTGTACTAAATACAGTTCCTTTAAATAAAAAAGGATTAAACCGTCCCCTTGTTGCAATACCTGGTGTGCTGCTGTAAAAGAAATTGTTTACCAAAAAGCCATCCATGTATATTTTACTTTCTGTTGCGGTACCGCCTCTAACAAATAACCCTTCTGTTTCTCCTACCTGTTGGGTACCAGGAAGGGATTTTAAGGCGCTTGTAATATCGCCATTGGCACTTGGTGTTGTTACAATGTCAAGCGAACTTAACACGGCGCCTTTATTTTTATCACTGGCTTCAAAGGAACCGGCAGAAATTACAACGGCCTTTAATTCGGTTATAAGTTCCTTCATCGAGACATTTTG
>JBGSIG010000764.1:0-7901 GCA_041742655.1 Ferruginibacter sp.
TCTTCGGGGCCATCTGTTTCAGTTGGCTGCCTTGGACCAGTAATGATCGTATTGTAAACGGTAACAGTTTGCCCTGTACCAAAAGTTGAAAGCAGCGGCCAAAACAACGCAAGGTCCGTCATGGATGGGATCATTTTTTCAATACCAACAATTACGATATGTGTTTTGGGAAAGGCGCAACTTAACCTTGCATTGCCTTCATTTTCTGTAACTGCCACCCCTCCAATATCACCAATAATAAAATTGGCGCCGGTAACGCCTATTTCGGCCTGGGTGTATTTGTCACGCAATACCATGCGGGCAACCTGTGTAAGCTGCTCGGGTGTATAGTTAACAGGCGTACCCAGTTTATTATTAAACAACCTTGCAACATCTTCCTTGCTTTTATGCATGGCAGGCGTTACAATATGATAAGGCGCTTCACCATCCAGTTGTTGAATGTATTCGCCCAAATCAGTTTCTACGCTTTCAATGCCATTTTTTTCAAGTGCAATGTTAAGATGGATTTCTTCGGTAACCATGCTCTTGCTTTTCACCAACGTTTTGCAGTTTTTTTCTTTGCAAATATTTAGTACGGCTTCGATTGCCTGCTCTGCATTTTCGGCCCAAATTACTTTTCCGCCACGGTTGGTAAAGTTTAATTCAAAAGCTTCCAGTTGAAGATCTAATGATTCAATCGCCCGCCACTTGGTATTTTTAGCTCTTTGCTTTGTAAGGTTTAAATCAACAAATTGCTCCTTGCCTTTTGGCACTCCCGCATTGTACTTAGCAATATTGTAATTAATTTTTCGGCGATGATCGAGGTCCGCAGCTTTTATGGTGCTTTTGGCATTAAAGGTTTGTGATTGTTCTGACATACTTTTTTTATTACACGAATTAATACAAAATACCCGAATTCACGGATTCTAATGTAGCAAAATTATCGTTGCTATTAAAGCGTGGACTTCAACACGCCCAATACTTTTCCCACTTTTGTAAATGCCTCAATTGCTTTATCCAAATGTTTTTGTTCGTGCGCTGCACTTAACTGCACCCTTAGGCGGGCCTGCCCTTTTGCCACCACCGGAAAGAAAAATCCAATTACATAAATGCCTTCATCTAACAATTGCGCAGCAAAATTTTGCGCTACAACTGCATCATATAACATAATAGGCACAATAGGATGTTCGCCGGGTTTAATATCAAAACCTGCCTCTGTCATTTTAGATCTAAAGTATTGGGTATTGTAAGCCAGTTTATCTCTTAGTTCGGTGGTTTCACTTAGCATGTCCAGCACCGCAATAGAAGCACCCACAATGGCTGGCGCTAATGTATTGCTGAATAAATATGGGCGGCTGCGCTGGCGCAACATTTCAATGATCTCTTTGCTGCCACTGGTAAATCCGCCGCTGGCGCCGCCCAACGCTTTGCCCAATGTGCCTGTAATAATATCTATGCGGCCCATTACTCCACGATACTCATGTGTACCTCTGCCCGTTTTACCCAAAAAGCCACTGCTATGGCATTCATCAATCATTACAATGGCATCGTATTTATCGGCGAGGTCACAAATTTTATCTAATTGTGCAATGGTGCCATCCATGCTGAAAGAGCCATCCGTAATAATAACCCGGCTGCGCAAATGAACTGATTCTTTTAGTTTTGCTTCCAGGTCGGCCATGTTATTGTGATCGTAACGAAAGCGCTGCGCCTTGCACAATCTTACTCCATCTATTATGGAGGCATGGTTCAATGCATCGCTGATAAGGGCATCTTCTTCTCCAAACAAGGGCTCAAAAACACCGCCATTGGCATCAAAAGCCGCAGCGTATAAAATGGTATCTTCTGTACCTAAAAAATCACTAATCTTTTTTTCCAGCTCTTTGTGTATATCCTGTGTGCCGCAAATAAAACGCACACTACTCATACCATAGCCATGTGAATCAATATACTTTTTTGCCGCTGCGGTAACTTTTGGATGAGCGGAAAGGCCCAGGTAATTGTTGGCACAAAAATTTAAAACCGTTTTGCCGTTTACAATAATTTCAGCACCCTGCGGACTGGTGATAATGCGTTCTTTTTTTGATAAGCCTGCACTCTTGATTGCGGAAAGTTCGGTGGCTATTCTTTGTACAAAATTTTGGTTCATTGTTTTAATTTATTTTTCAATAAACTAAAGTACAAATCTATCAGTTAATTTAAACGAATAAAATTAGTGATTATAAAAAGTGGCCGGCAAAACCGGCCACTTTTTTTTATTAATGGGATACTATTATTTTATGTTCTTCCCAATTAGTTCCATCAAATACTTTAATGATATACATGTCTGGCGGCAGGGCAGATAAATCTAGCTTAGTTTGTTTAGTGCCTTTTGCATATATATACTCTTTCTTTAAATTGCCTAATTTATCAAATAGTTTAATTTTTGTAAATCCTGATGCTGTGTTATTAGTAGATGTTGATGAAGCTTCTTTTGCAAGTGTTGTGCTTTCATTTTGTGTAGTAGAAATTGTAACATTACCGGATGCAGGATTAGGAGATACCGCAAAGGAACTTCCACAAAAAGTGTTTACGTTTACAAATTGCAAAGCAGGGCTTCCGCCTGCATCACAGGCATTAGCTACCCTTACGCCTACTGCCCCACTTGTAGTGTTAGTTTTAATCATAAAATTTCTTGTTCCCTGACCTGAAATATCAGTCCAGTAACCAGGATAAACCCAGGTATAATTTGTTGCACCCGGTAAATCTACAGTACTAAAAGATACATAGCTATTTTTACAGCTTGTGGATGGACCTGTTACCGGGTAATCGTTACTTCCATAACCACCAACACGAATATTTTTTGTCACAGACCTAGTTTGCCCACATGCTGTGATAGTAGCTTTTAGTGTAACGTTTCCACTACTATTTCGTGTAATAGTTGCCTTACTTCCATCAGCCGAAGGAACGATTATTACTATATTTAATGGAGAGGCAGACCAAAAAACGTCAGTTCCCCCACCTGGTGTAAATCCTGCAAGCTGATATATCTCGCTTGAACATATTGTAGTGTTACCGGTTATCGTACTCACCCCACATAAAACACTGCAATTTGCAATTGTTGGCGTTTGACTTATTTCATTAGCCAACCAATCCCCGTTTCTTAGTCTGAAATCTATATGATCTTCATTATTTGCCAAAGCATTGTATGCAGTAATAAAATTTACGAAAGGCGTATTCTTAGGAGAAGCAGGAGGAGCAGCGCCTATATACCTTGTTAAATAGTCAGTATTAAATAAAGTAGCTGCCCCAACACCAATATCGAGAGCACTTACAACTGGCACAAAAGAGAAAGTTTGTATATGTGAAGCAGTAACGTTATATTTTATAAACCAATTTTTTACAGAAGTACTTTGCACGTCTAATCCTGTTATGATTTGACCCCCAGGATAATAGTCATAAGGCAATGTAGATGGATTTGCATAATAATTCTTATTAGTCAATGTCACCTGAATTGGGATTGCCCATAACAACATTTTTTTAAATGAGATATATCCACGGTATAATCTATCACTTGTGTTTAGCGGCTGCGCATTTATTTTAAATTCAAATTTAATTTCATTTTTACCTGGAAGAATGCCCATTAAAAATGCAGGTTGGCCAGTTGCATAAGAAGATGCTACCAATGCTATGTTACCAAACTTTGTAAAAGATAAAATCAAATCTGAAAGAATCCGTGTACTTGCTTTCCCTGTGTAATCAAATAACAAAGCACCTGGAACATATGGTTGCGTAATAGCACATTCTGAACCATTACTTATTGCCACTATTCGTATTCCATTTTGGTTTGGATACCCTAAGGACTGAAGTTCTGTTTGCCATTGAGCATGAAAAGTATTATCAACCTGGTTATTATCATTAACCCAGTTTATCAACATTTGTTTAGCAGCAGGGGTATTTGTAATACTTAGTGCTTTGTAGGGGCTTATTCGATTTCTTATTAATTGAACAGTTTCTACTAAGGGCATTATCCCGGTTTTCACATATAAGCTTCTTGCATGACGTACCAGGTATTGATAACCTAATGGAACATTAGCTCCTAATTGCGGGCTATCATCGCTAACGAATAATCTTGTATGCGGATTCTCGCTATGATTTTCCATATCTTTTAAAGCCCAACGTGTTATCAAACCTCCCATACTTTGCCCGATAATAACATTATCCTGCAATACTCCACCTAATGGTTGTTTGTTGATGTTTACCCAGCGTATAATATCCTCTAACAACAAAGCGTTGCGCTGAATATAATCAGTACCCACTTTCCAGTCAACATAAACAATATCATAAGATTGATTAGGTGCAAATAAAAGATCTATTAAACTTGTTGATGTACTTCTTAAAACATTATTCTGGAAATCTGCAATACTTTGACTTCCAAACCATCTTTCAGGATGGAGTATATGGCCAGCATCAAAACCCTCAGCTACTATTAATGGTCTGCGTAGTACCTGATCTGCGTTTGCATAATTGATGGTAACATACCCTTGACCTGCTATACCCAAATAGTTTTGTGTCGCAGTAAATATTGGTAAGGTTTGAGATATACCTCTTGATTGTGCCCCTGCTGAGTTGTAAGGATCTGTTTTAATGAACACAGATGAATGACTATATAATGTTACCCCTGTAGTTAAGGTAAGTTTAAACTTCCATTCTTTACGGCCAGTATCGCTATAAGCGATAGGTAAAGATTGTCCCAAAGTTATTGCACGGTACCCAAGCCCGTCACTTACATCAATACTGATAGTACTTACTGTTGCCCCTCCATTAGTTAGCCATAAATTTGATGGTAATACTACCTGCAAATTTTTTCCTTCATAATAATCGGTTGAAGGAGTTATGGCAAATACTTTATCGGTGATGTAGGGATTTTGCCAAACGCCGCTAACGTAACGGTCTACAAACTTTTCACTACTTATTGTCATAAATCCTCCACTGACCGCATTATCTTTAAATCGGGCATAATTAAAAAATACACCGCTTAACGTAATCCGCCCATCCTGTCTTTGGGTATTCCAAAGACTATCCCACACATTGGGGCTTATAAGTCCTGTTGCATTTGTATGAATCCTGCTTGTTATAAGGGTATTATAAATATCGCCTAAAGTTGCGTAATCCGTATAATTGCTATCGACCAAAACACTTCCATTAAATGCTTTTATATCAGTAAACTCCATGGCATAATCAAGTAACATTCCATTCGGTACCCGGTTTTTTTCCAGTACACCAAACACATAGTTCATGCGGGTGTTAAAAGTAATGTCTACCTCCTCTTGCGCAGATAAATAGAGCGATTGCGCAAGACAGCATATTAGTAAAACAAGGGCTACAATCCTGTGGGTAAATAATTTCATACAGAGGTTTTAAAAGTTAAGGAAAAATAATTATCGAATTTTCTAGAGAGTATACTTCATATCAAAACGACCTTCACGAACCTGCGCTTTAACACCCATGTCATTAACCGCATCAAACCAGAATGTACCTGACACTATTCTGTTTATTTCATCTAGTTTTTTTATTTTGAGCTCTCCAATATTAATTTTTGAGGTTGAATAAATATCGAAGGTTTGAACGTCACCTTTTAGATAAAATCCAGAGGCCATACCTTTTATACGACTATTTTGTAATTCTATTGTCATCCCTTCCCGAATTTTTAAACTATCAGTGGAAAGCCCAATACTATAAATTGTCGGAGTACTTTTATCTGAAGCTGACAATTGAAAGGAATATCCACCACCAACGAATTGATAGGCACAACTTTTAATTGGACCGCCAAATGGGTCTCCTTTTGGAATAAAAGGCTTCCCATCTACAAGGCAACCAAAAGTACCAGCTCCGTATTGTGTTTCGGAAGGTAATTGGTCAACAGGGTTACCAGGCTTGTTTTTTTTGCATTCACTAAAAGTAAATAAGGTAATAATCATCAATGAACCGCATAATAGTTTGTAGAGTGTCATGTAAGCGTTTTTGGTTTGCAAGCATTAGGTTAGTAAATAGATCAGTTTACTCCATGAGTTAAATGTAGATGTAATTTTTATTAATAAGAGTACTTCAAATGGTGTAGGGAAAATTAAAAAATTCCAAAACCCTTACCGGTGGCTCATTTTAAACAATATCGTTCTGTAGCTGCTTAAATAATAGAGTATTTTTTTTCGATTTAACCGTATTTTCCACATGCTGTTCTTATATTAACCGAATACTCCCAGGCAATATCACCCGATCAACAATAGCCCTGCATAAAAGCATAATTATTTTTATATTTTGTAACTTTTCATTCCTTTGCCCGTATTACCCATAACCAAGCAACCAAATCAATTAACCTGGCACTAAAGCTTTATGACGGAAAGAGAGTATAACGAATGTGTAACTCAGTATGCAGACAATGTGTACCGCTTTATCTTCAAAAACCTTGGGCATGAGGCTGACGCACAGGATGTAGTGCAGGGAGCTTTCGAAAAAATGTGGGTGAACAGGCAACAGGTTGATAACGACAGGTGCAAAAGCTATTTGTTCACCGTGGCTTACAACCAGATGATTGACCACATAAGGAAGAATAAACGCATTAGTTTAAAAGAAGATTTTAAAGAAGAAGTAAAGGTGAGTAACAGCCAGCAGCACGACGCAAAAAGGGTATTAAATGAGGCGTTGAATAAATTAACTGAGATTCAAAAAAGCCTGGTGATGCTGAAAGATTATGAGGGATACAGTTACCAGGAAATTGGAGAAATTACCGGCCTTAACGAAAGCCAGGTAAAAGTATACCTGCACCGGGCAAGGTTGATACTTAGAGAGTGGCTTGTGAAACCGGAGAACGTTATATAAAAATTGAACTCAATTTTGAAAAGAATTAATTAAAATGAACATTAACCGATATAATTACGAATCGTTTTTTTTACTGTATGTAGACAATGAATTGTCTGTTGCAGAAAGAAATGCCGTGGAATTATTTGTTCAGGAAAATGCGGATTTGCAGCCAGAATTACAGATGTTGCAACTAACCGTTGTGCAGCCGGAGAAGTTTACTTTTAAAGGTAAGAATAGCCTGTTAAAACCCGAGGCAGTTTCCCTGGCGTTGCAAGAGCAATTATTATTGTATATAGATAAGGAATTAGATGCAACACAAAGCAAAGAGCTGGAATTAGTGTTGGCTGCTGATAACAATGCAGCCTCTGAATTTCAATTATTGCAGCAAACAACAATTTCACCAGACAACAATATAGTTTTTGCTAATAAACAATCATTATACAGAAAAGAACCTGCCCGTATAATTGCTTTTGACCCGATAGCTATCGGGTGGAGACGACTGGCAGTGGCGGCGGTTTTTATTGGTTTTGCCATTTGGGGTACCGCAATTTATTTTAATAGTGGCAGTAAAGTAGCAATAGAAGAAACGGCTGCAAACATCGGGATAAAACAACCTGGCGCAGTTAACCCTTCACCGGCTGTCGTATTGCCTGTTGAAAATACACAGCCTGCCGAAACCATTGCTGCAGCTACGCCTGAGCCGGTGATAAGCAAAAAAATTATTCAAAAAATTAGTGAGTCATCAGCAGAAAAACAAGCAGTATTGCCTGTTGTAAAAAAAGATAACCAAATGGTTGCGCAACAAAAAATAATCACCAACAATTTACCAAAACCATATTTTGAAAAAAATAACAACACATCTGGTAACAAAAAGGAACTTGCTAACGTAATACCACAAACGCAGGATATTAACCCGGCAATTATTGCGAGTTCAGGTATCGATAAAAAGGCCCTTCCTGAAGAAAACAATACTGTTTATGCTGCGTCTTTTGCTGATAATAAAGAAAATAATGAAGATCGCTTTATACTTTCAGATTCAGACGATGACCAAAAAAAATCAAAACTTTCAGGTTTTCTTCGTA
>JBGSIG010000765.1:0-3820 GCA_041742655.1 Ferruginibacter sp.
CCCTTTTACCGTCATGTGCGCCAGGTTTCTCATTTTTCGTTCTGACTCTTTTAGTTCTTCTGCAAAAAACAGCATCAGCCATTTCATAAATTCGTAATTAACTTTTAGCGACGACATAAAAAAGTCGAGCGGAATTACACAAACAACAACGTTTTCCAATGCTGTTGCCGAAACTGAGAATATAGAATCCGCACCCAGGCCCCGGTGGCCAACGATATCCCCTTTTTTTGCAAAGCGCACTATCAATTCTTTTTGTCCCCACTGCTTGTGTACTTTCACAAGGCCGCTGTAAACAAAATATATCCCCTTCATCTCTTCTCCTTCACTAAAAAGCAATTCACCTTTTTTTACGGAAATCATCTTTCTGGTAGCACCGATGGCTGCTGACCATTCAGGCAAACAAAGCTTACAGAACATGCAGCTTTTTAGGTCGCAATCATGCTTACTATTTTTCATATAACATTAATAAAATATATAGTTACAATCGTTTTGTATTTAAGATTCACTTGAATCTAAAATGTTGTTTTACAACGCAAATCTCGTTATTTATACATGATACATCCCACTAATAACGATTTTGTTTTTGAAATAAAATAACATTATAATAATAAATATATTAAATATTTTTTCTGTTTTGTTTTAAAAGTGAAATATTATTCTTATAATTGTGATATAAATCATATTTATAGTTATTTTATATTATTTTAATTAACATAAATATTATATAGATTTATAATTAATACGATTACTTGCTATAATTTTCAACCTCACAATTAGGATTATGAAGATTATAGTTATTGGAAACGGAATGGTAAGTTACAAGTTTTGTGAAAAACTCCTTACCAAGGCCAGCGAAACTACTTTTGAGATTACTGTTTTTGGTGAAGAAATACGACCTGCATATGACCGTGTTCACCTCAGCGAATTTTTCTCCGGTAAATCTGCAGATGACCTTTTAATGGCGCCAGCCTCATGGTACACAGAAAATAATATTATTCTCCACACCGGCGACCCCATTCAGCAAATAGACCGCACTAATAAAACCGTCCATTCTTTTAAAGGTATTACAAAGGCGTATGATGTTGTGATCCTGGCTACGGGTTCTTCTGCATTTGTACCCCAGATACCGGGCGTTGAAAAGGATGGGGTTTTTATTTATCGCACCATCGAAGACCTGGAGATGATGACTGCCTACTCAAAAAAGGCAAAAACGGGCGCAGTAATTGGCGGCGGATTATTAGGACTTGAAGCAGCTAAAGCAATGATAGACCTTGGCATTACTGATACCCATGTGATAGAATTTGCGCCAAGGCTGATGCCCAGGCAGATTGATGAAGCGGGCTCAAATATTTTAAAAGCAAAACTGCAAGCCCTCGGATTACAAATTCATACAAGTAAGAACACTTCCGAAATTTTAGGGAACGGGTGCATCACCGGAATGCAGTTTAACGATGACACGAAAATTGACGTGGATATGCTGGTGATTTCTGCCGGTATAAAACCACGTGATGAGCTGGCAAAACTATGTGGACTTGAAATAGGCACCCGGGGTGGAATTGTGGTAAATAACAAATTGCAAACAAATGATCCGGATATTTATGCTATAGGTGAATGTGCCCTGTTTGAAGGGATGGTATATGGCTTGGTGGCACCCGGTTACGAAATGGCAGACGTAGTGGCAAGCAATTTAACCAATGGCGACAAGTGTTTTAGCGCCTACGATATGAGCACCAAATTAAAATTAATTGGTGTTGATGTGGCAAGTTTTGGCGATCCTTTTGTTGCCGGAGAAAATTGTCGCAGCGTTGTTTTTGAAGATACCATGAAGGGTATTTACAAACGCATTAATATTTCAAGCGATGGTAAGCAATTATTGGGTGGCATTTTAATTGGAGATGCGGAGCAATACAATATGCTGCTGCAAACGGCTAAAAACAAAGTGGTGCTGCCTCCCAATCCAGAGGATGTTATTTTAGGATCAAGGGGTGGTGAGGGCGATGGTGGTGCCGGTGTGCTAAGTCTGCCGGATGAAGCCCTTGTATGTAGTTGCGAAAGTGTTACAAAAGGAATGATTTGCACGGCGGTAACGGATGGTGGTTGTGAAACCGTTGATGCCATAAAAAAATGTAACAAGGCCGGAACCGGGTGCGGTGGCTGTGTACCCATGGTGAAAGACCTGATGCTGCATACCATGAAGGCACAGGGAAAATATGTGCGCAATGTTTTGTGCGAGCATTTTAATTACAGCCGCCAGGAGTTATACGACCTGGTAAAAATTCACGAATTAAAAACATATGATGATGTGTTGGATAAGTTGGGCAAAGGTGATGGCTGCGAATTATGTAAACCTCCCGTTGCGTCTATCCTGGCGAGTTTGTGGGGTGAAATGATTCTTAAAAAAGGCAACGATACGGCACAAGACAGTAACGATCGTTTTTTGGCAAACATACAAAAGGGTGGTACCTATTCTGTAGTTCCGCGAATACCCGGTGGAGAAATTACGCCCGATAAATTGATTGTGATTGGCTCCGTTGCAAAAAAATACAATCTATATACAAAAATTACGGGCGGCCAACGGATTGATATGTTTGGCGCTCACCTCAATGATCTTCCCCTTATCTGGAGCGAATTAATAGAAGCAGGTTTTGAAAGTGGCCATGCCTACGGAAAAAGTTTACGTACGGTAAAAAGTTGCGTGGGCAGCACCTGGTGCCGTTTTGGGCTACACGACAGCGTTAGTTACGCCATTCGTATCGAAGAGCGCTACAGGGGGCTTCGGTCTCCCCACAAATTGAAAGGCGGCGTAAGTGGCTGCATACGCGAATGCGCAGAAGCACAGAGTAAAGACTTTGGCATCATCGCTACAGAAAAAGGCTGGAACCTTTTTGTATGCGGCAATGGCGGTAGTAAGCCGCAGCATGCATTGTTGTTGGCAACTGATTTGGATGATGAAACCTGCATTAAGTACATTGATCGCTTTTTAATGTTTTACATCCGCACGGCAGATCCTTTATCAAGAACCGCTACCTGGTTAAATAAAATGGAAGGTGGTGTTGATTATCTCCGTAACGTAGTGGTAAATGATAGCCTTGGCATTTGTGCACAATTGGAAATGGAGATGCAGTTGCTGGTTGAAAGTTATCGCTGCGAATGGAAAGAAGCGATTGAAAACCCAGCAATCCGTAAACGATTCAGTCACTTTATTAATGAGCCTGAAACAAAGGATCCTACAGTTGTTTTTGAAGAAATGAGAGATCAAAAGAAAGTACGGGATTGGAAATAGAAGTGGCCCCACCTATTCTCCCCGAAGGGGAGGGAAATGGAGGAGATTTTAGCGAAAAATCATGCGAAGTTAAAGCCTGCCATCTACGGGTTCCTTCTCCGCCGCGGCGGAGAAGGGTAGGGATGAGGGAAAAAAATATAACATCATTCATTAACCAAAAAAATCAAACCATGTTAACAGCAATTGAAGAAAACCTTACCTGGTTCCTGGCTTGTAAAGCCAACGATGTACCTACTAACGGTGGCGTATGTGTGAAATATAATAACGACCAGATTGCACTATACTATTTTGCCAGGAGGGGTGAATGGTATGCAACACAAAATGAATGTCCCCATCGCCAACAAATGGCTTTAAGCCGTGGCATGATTGGTTCGCAAAGCGAAGAGCCCAAAGTGGCTTGTCCTTTTCATAAAAAAACATTTTCGCTGCAAACCGGTGAATGTTTAAGCGGCGAAGAATATAACATCAAGACCTACCCGGTAAGGGTGCAGGACGGCAATGTATTCATAGGCTTCTATCAAATGTGATATGTCCTAT
>JBGSIG010000766.1:0-10479 GCA_041742655.1 Ferruginibacter sp.
TAAAAACAGCCATAAAAAAATATCAGCAACAAAAAGATTTAAAGCAAGATGGGAAAATATCTTCATCTCTGATACGATCAATGAACAAAACAGGCCCGGAACTTTTTAAAAGAATTGCCCTCACCTTAGACAAGTATAAGCAATTGCCGGATACAATGCCAGACAAATACATCCTCGTAAATTTGCCTGGATACTACCTTCGGGTTTGGGATAATGATACATTAGTTATGAGTTCTAAAATTATTTGCGGAAAGCCCGAGACCCGCACTCCGTTGCTAAATAGCTATATCACAGATATGGTTACTTATCCTACCTGGACTGTGCCAACAAGTATAATCTCGAAGCAATATCTGCCCAAGCTAAAACATAATCCGAATTATTTGACAAAAATAGGTCTGCAGTTAGTAGACAGTAAAGGCGATACTGTCAACGGGCAAGATGTTGATTGGTCGAAATATAAAAAAGGTATTCCCTATAAGGTGATGCAAGGGAGCGGCGATGACAATGCCTTGGGTATTCTGAAGTTTAATTTCAGTAATCCATTTGCTGTTTATTTACACGATACTAATCAACGGTATTTATTTAAAAAGGCAGTACGTGACCTTAGTCATGGATGCGTAAGAGTGCAGGAATGGGACAAGCTGGCATTTTACATTGCAAAAAATGATAGTTTAAATTTAAAACAAGGCGATGTACTAAGATATACAACAGATTCGTTAAAGACCTGGCTGGCAAAAAAAGTAAATAAAAGAATTCCGGTGAAAAATAAAGTTTCATTATTTATTCGTTATTTTGGCTGCGAAGGAAAAGACGGCAACATTCAGTTTTATGATGATATTTACGGAGAAGATAAATTAATTGCAGAAAAATATTTTGCCGGTAAATAGTTTAACGATTCAATTTCCTTGCATGAAAAGACTTTTGTATAATATACATAGGGTATTAATTGCCATTCTTTTCGTTCTCGCATTTCTTGCTCTAAGCGGTAATGTGTCGGCTCAAAAGAAAAAAACTCCAGCTCCAAAAAAATATACAAGTAAAAAGATTTTATACGGCGAAGCAAGTTTTTATGCCAATAAATTTAATGGCAGGCCCACCGCAAACGGCGAAATATTCAGTCAAAATAAGTTTACTTGTGCCTGCAATGTGCTTCCGCTTGGTACCTGGATTAAAGTAACCAATATAAAAAATGGGAAATCAGTAATTGTAAAAGTTAATGATCGGCTACATCCAAAAATGAGACGCATCGTGGATCTTTCAAAAGTAGCTGCAAAAAAACTTGGATATACCGGGCATGGCGTTACCAGGGTAAAAGTGGAGGTGTTAGGTAAAACAAAGCCTAAATAAACAAAGGCTGCATCGCTTTCACCTTTTATATTAATTTTTTCTTACTAATCTATTGTTGGTAAATAATTTTATGTTTTGATACTAAGCAATTACATTTGCCAATTAGAAAACTAACTATTATGAAAAGAATTATTTTGTGCTTTTTGGCATCATGCGCTTTGTTTAACAGCTATGCTCAAAAAGACTATGTAAGAAAGCCCGCCCTTGGGTTCAGCCTGATGTCTTACGATTTTCAAACAGCCGCCGCAATTAAAACACAGGGGCTTCCTAAAGTATTAGGCAATAATGAGTGGGCTAGCCTAAGCGACTTAAATACAGGGATGGCACTGAGTTATATTAGAGGATTATCTACCAACCTGGATTTTAACGTAACGGCGTCAATAGCTTCGATTGTATACCCCGTTCCTGATGTAGTTCAACCGGGCGGGAAAAAGCTTTTATTGGAAGTAGCTGCTACAGCCAATTTAAAATTACTCACAGATAAATATTTCGTTTCACCTTTTCTTACTGCAGGTGCTGGTGCATCTGTTTGGGGAGGTTATTATGGAGCGTTTATTCCACTGGGTGTTGGGTTACAATTCAATGTTTTTGATGAGGCATTTCTTTTCTTAAATGCTCAATATCGTGTAAAGCTTTCACAGAATGTAAATGATCATTTTTACTACGGATTAGGGGTTGCAGGAAGTATTTTCGGAAAAAAAGTTATTCCCCCGGCGCCACTGCCTGTTCCGGTTGTTGAACCGGTAAAAGACAGAGACGGAGACGGCATTGTTGATTCGCTGGATAAATGTCCTGATGTATTTGGACTGGCTGCCTTGCAAGGTTGCCCCGACAGCGATGGCGATGGCATTGCAGATGTGGATGATAAATGCCCTGATGTGTTTGGATTGGCCCGGTATGCAGGTTGCCCTGTTCCAGACACAGATGGAGATGGTATTAATGATGAAAACGACAAGTGCCCGACCGTACCAGGAGTTGCCCGGTACCAAGGTTGCCCAATACCGGATACCGATGGTGATGGTTTGAATGATGAAGTAGATAAATGCCCTAATGTTGCCGGACCGACAGATAATTATGGTTGCCCTGTAATTGGCATTAAAGCCTATGAAATTGATTTCAAAACCGGCAGTGACAAATTGCTTACGCATGGCAAGGGAATATTAGATACTGTGGTGGCTTACCTGAATAAGCATCAGGGTGTTAATGTTACAGTGGACGGATATACCGATAACACCGGAACCGATAAGATTAATGATCCGCTTTCTGTAAGACGTGCAGAAGCCGCAAAAAATTATATGGTAAGTAAAGGCATTGATGCAGACCGTATGACAACTGCTGGTTTTGGATCTAAAGACCCCATAGCAACAAACAAAACTGCTGCTGGCCGTAAGCAGAACCGCAGAATTGAGATTAAGATTAAAGAGTAAAAGTATTTTAAATAAGATATACAAAAGCCTTCTGCATTGCAGAAGGCTTTTTGGTAGGTTCCTTTTAATTCCCAATTTCTAAAAAATCAACTATTACTATTCAAAGGCACCTTCGATAATTAGTTACTTTTGCATCAATTGTGCGTTTCTCTTATACAAAAATATATGGCAAAAATTGGCATTAATATAGCAACCGGCAGTTTACAACAGGATGAAATTATTGTTGGTATAGACTTGGGCACAACCAATAGTTTGGTAGCCATCCTGCATCCTGATACAAAGCAGCCTTGGGCGCTAAAGGAACACAACAGCAGCCTGCCTGCCGGACAGGCAGGTTCGCTGGTTCCTTCCGTTGTGCACTTTGACGTATCTGGAAATGTTACCGTAGGTGAGGCGGCAAAAGAATTTTTAATCACAGAACCTCAAAATACCATTTTTTCTGCCAAGCGTTTAATGGGCAAATCTTACAATGATGTAAAAAAAAATACCTCTTTTTTTTCTTATAAAATAATCGACGATAATTCAGAGAACCTTGTAAAAGTACAGGTGGGTAATAAGTTTTATTCCCCGGTTGATTTGTCTTCTTTCATTTTAAAAGAATTAAAACAAAGGGCTGAACATATTTTAAAGACACCCGTTAATAAGGCTGTAATAACTGTGCCTGCCTATTTTAATGATGCGCAACGGCAGGCAACAAGAGATGCAGGTAAATTAGCGGGACTCGATGTACTCCGTATAGTGAATGAGCCCACTGCAGCAAGTTTGGCATACGGTTTAGGATTACATAAAGATGAACAAAAAACAATTGCTGTGTATGATTTGGGCGGTGGAACTTTTGATATCTCTATTTTAAAAATCAGCAATGGCATTTTTGAAGTGGTGTCAACCAACGGAGATACTTATTTAGGTGGCGACGATTTTGACAATGCCATCGTGAAGTATTGGCTGGAACAGTCTGGCTTAGGCGAAGATTACCTAAAATCAAATATCAAATTTGCGCAGGCCATTCGGTTAAAGGCTGAAAAAGCAAAAATATTTCTTTCATCAAATGAAGATTTTCTAGATGAGTTAGATAGTTATAAGTTGGTCATCGCTAAAAAGCAATTTGAAATATTGGTTCAACCCCTTGTTGACAGAACAATCGAAAGCTGTGTGGCCGCACTAAAAGATGCGGGCCTGAAAGCAAAAGACATTGACACGGTGGTTATGGTTGGCGGATCTACAAGAGTGCCAATTGTAAAAGAATCCATCAGTAGTTTTTTTGGAAGGCCTGTAAATGATACTGTAAATCCTGATGAGGTGGTTGCGTTGGGAGCAGCAATACAAGCCGATATTTTAGCGGGCAACAATAAAGATGTTTTATTGCTTGATATTACGCCACTTTCGCTTGGGATAGAAACAATGGGCGGTTTGATGGACGTGTTAATTCCGCGTAATTCAAAAATACCCAACAAAGCTGCAAGGCAATACACAACACTTAAAGACGGGCAAAGTGGAATGAAAATTTCTGTTTATCAGGGAGAAAGGGATATGGTAAAGGACAATCGTAAACTGGCTGAGTTTAATTTAACAGGGATACCTGGTATGCCTGCGGGCCTGCCAAAAGTGGAGGTTAGTTTTTTGATTAATGCAGATGGCATCCTGGTAGTAAATGCAAAAGAAATCCGCAGCGGTATTGAACAAGGTATCCAGGTAAAAGCACAACAAAATCTTACAGATGAAGAACTAGAGAAAATGTTGCAGGATTCTATTACTTATGCAAAAGAAGATATTGCTACCAGGGCATTGGTAGAAGCAAGAACAGAGGGAGAACAATTACTGGAGACCACTGAGAGATTTATTCAAAAAAATGCGCAGCACCTCACGAAAGAAGAGATGATGCTAACCGCAACTGCAATGCAGGCATTACAATTATCACTTACAATGGACGACAAGGATCTTATTCATGGCAAGGTAGAGGAGCTGAATGATATTTCAAGACCCTATGCAGAGCGCATAATGGACCAGGCCATTTCAACCGCAATGAAAGGCAAAGCCGTTTAAGTTATCTATCTTTTAATTTGCAATAACGTCCATGGAATTTAATACCAAAAATTATGATTGCGCTTTATGCAATAGCAATAGTACCAAACAACTTTTAGTCAAGCAAGGCTTTTCAATAGTTCAATGCAGCAATTGTAGTTTTGTATATGTTAACCCACGAATAGATGATGATCAGCTAATCACTATTTACGAGCACAACTATTTTATAAATAAAGACTATGGATATGTTGGTTACGAACAGGAAAAGCGATTGCGCATAAAAAACTTCGAAAAATGGCTGAATGATGCCCAGGGTTTTATGTCGTCAATTGCACCAATCAATGCGTTGGACGTTGGTTGCGCAGCGGGTTACTGTTTAGATGTTATGGAAGCAAAGGGTTGGCAGGCTGAGGGACTCGAGCTTGACGAAGACATTTGTGATAGCTTAATAAAAGGGGGAAAAATAGCGCACCATAGTTCTTTGGATAATTTTAAAACTAAACTTAAATACCAGGTCATCACATTATTTGATGTTATTGAGCATATACCAAATATAGATGCGGCTTTTAAAAAGCTTAGTAATTTACTTGAAGTAAATGGTATTGTAATAATGGTTACTCCAAACTATGACAGCCTTCAACGCAGGCTGTTTTCGAAAAACTGGTTTCAATATAAACCGATTGAACACATTCAGTATTTTACCATCAAAAGTTTAGGTGCATTTGCAAAAAGAAACAATTTGCAAATAATATATCATGCAAAATGCGGTCAATATGCTGACGTAGATTTTTTGACAAACCGGCTTAGGTACTATCGCTTTTCATTTCTTGCGAAAATCTTCGACAGGGTATTTAAACTGGTGAATTTAAAGGAGCATTTTCTGTACACTGATACCGGAAGTCTATTTGTTATTTTTAAAAAGATATAGTAGGATGGATTCCACCGATCTTGAAGCCAGTATTACGAAAAATGGAAAAATTGAAAGGATGAAGCGATTGTGGTAGTCATCGCACTGAAGAATTATTGTGGCGGTATAAAATAGGATGCTTGTAAGTATGAATGCGTTAATCTCTTTTTTGAACCTGTTTTGTTTAATAAAGAAGCCTGCCATCGCCAATAGGTAAATGATGATTGTATTAATATATAAAAAGTAATTATGTACGGTGCTGTAATAGGGTCTTGTCATCAAAAAAAAGTATTGAAGTTTCAAGGCCGCAAAATGGAGGAAATGAGAAAAATTGTGGGTGATATAAAAACTTAGTTTATAAACAGGATTGCCATTTGCAGCAAGATGCAGTTCAGTGTTAGACGGGGTCGTGGTGGGAAGATTACATATAATACCTTCCTGCTCAAAAGCCTGCGTAATACTCCAGTCATTGATACTTGAAAATATAACATTTACAGTATAATAGGCAAAGGCCACTAGTGCTATTAAAATAAAGCCAAGACTTGTTTTCCATTTTGTTTCTATAGAAAAAAAGAGGTAAGAATAGATGCTTGCCATAAAAAGAATTCCCAATGGCCTGGCCAATATAACGAACAGCAATGCAATGCCAGCCAGCAAAATATTTTTCACTTCATGTGGTTTGTACAATACAACAACAGAAAATAAAATAAGAATTAAACTAAAGAAAGCAGATTCTGTAAATAAAAAAACCACCCAACTTTGATAAGGCCAAAAAAGCAAAAGATACAAAACGATGGCGAGCGCAGTTGCCGGTATCTGAAAGATTTTTTTTAAGGCCTTGTAAAAAATAAGTTGAGCAAAAAGATTCAATACAGCCTGCAAAATAAATGCGCCTGTCAAGCCAATTTTAAGTTTTAGAGCTATAACAATTATGAAAATGGTGATGCTGTAAAACCAGTAACGGGCAGCAGAAAAAGAACCATTTTTAATAAACTCTTGCGCCTGCTCTATATATTTTTCAGCTTCTAAATTTGTTACTATTCCAAATAAATTTAGGTATAATAAGGTTGTTAACAGCCAAATGATTGTGATAAAAAAAGGAGCGTTTTTAATCAATCTGTCTGTAAATAATTTTACTGTCATAAAGTTCTTTATGTGGGTTGATGAGGGTAGCAGGAGTAGCAGTTAATTAAAAGACGACACTAATAATGACTCTTGCAACATCCGTGATAGACTATTCATGCTCCTGCAAACGTTGCAGCCATTTTGCTATTCCAGAAAATTTATCAACCAGCTTAAATGAAATAATCAGGTCAAAGGCTCATTTTTCTATTTATATATTTGCCAAACATGTCAAACTCAATATTTACCTTGTCGCCCTTCAATAAATGACGCAAATTGGTATGCTCGTAGGTATATGGTATTACCGCTACAGTAAAACTGTCTTCCTTTACGTTAAAAATTGTGAGGCTAATTCCGTTTAATGCTATCGAACCTTTTTCAATTACTAGCGCAGCAAATTTTTTATCAAACTGAAAAGTATATTCCCAGCTACCTTCTTTTGCTGTATGACTAACACAGCAGGCAACTGCATCTACATGGCCCTGAACAATATGCCCGTCAAGCCGGCCATTCATTTGAAGACATCTTTCTATATTGATCAAAGTATCAATTTTCCAATCATTGATGTTGGTCTTTAATAAAGTTTCCTCAATAGCCGTTACACGGTGCATTCCCATACTGACCTCTTCCACGGTGAGGCAGGCGCCATTATGTGATACACTTTGATCAGGTGAAAATTCATTTGATAAGGAGGATGCTATCCAAAATGTTTTGTTGGTTCCAGAAGAGATAATGTCCTTCACGGTGCCAGTTGTTTCGATTATTCCAGTAAACATTGTACAAAAATACTTTTTTTATTATTTTGATTTTTGAAATTTAATTATTTCCATTATCTTTGCGCTTCTAAAAAAACTACCAAAGGAGGTATATCAAATGTTAATAATAGATTCTAAAGATTGCGAAAATATAGACAAGGCTTTAAAAAAGTATAAAAAGAAATTCGAAAAAAGTCGTGTTTTGTTACAGTTAAGAGAAAGACAAGCTTTTATTAAGCCGTCTATCAGGCGCCGTACACAGGTGCTTAAAGCAGTTTACAAGCAGAATATAGCAAGTGGCAAAATAGAATTGTAGCCATTGCTTTTGTAATATATTAAACTGATAACTGGTTACGTTGTACCTTCGGTTATCAGTTTTTTTATGCCTATAAGCCATCAACAACTTATCCAAACGTTTCTGGATTATCTTAAGTTTCAAAAAAGGTATTCGCAACATACTATCATTTCCTACCAAAATGACCTCACTGATTTTTTTGATTTTATTGAAACACAGTTTGGTATTGTTTCTTTAAATGAAATAAGTACAACTTTTATTCGTAGCTGGCTGGCGGGATTGAAGGAAAAGGGAATGGAATCGAAAACCACCAACCGTAAAATATCTACACTAAAGTCTTTTTTTAAATACCAGTTAAGGCAGGGGTTGTTACAAAGCACCCCGATGACTACCATCTTTTCAGCCAAGGTGAAAAAAAGACTACCCCAATTTGTTTCCGAAGGTGATATTAATACACTATTGAACTATTTGGAATTTCCTGATACATGGAATGGAAAGACTGACCGTTTATTGTTTCAGCTTCTCTATAATACAGGCATTCGTAAAGCAGAGTTGATGACGCTTAAAGAAGTTCACCTGGATGCAGGCAATTGTACTATAAAAGTGCTGGGCAAGGGAAACAAGGAAAGAGTATTGCCTGTTAGCAGCGAGTTAAGCTATCTTTTTCAGCAATATATTGCTGCCAAAAGACTACATTTTGAAGAGGTAAACACAGAAATATTGCTAGTGAACGAAAAAGGGAAAGAACTTTATCCGAAATACATATATAATACAGTAAAAAAGTATCTGGGCGCTGTAACTACTATAGATAAAAAAAGCCCCCACGTATTGAGGCATAGTTTTGCCACCCACCTTATGAATAATGGCGCTGATATAAATGCGGTTAAGGAATTATTGGGCCATAGCAGTCTTGCAGCCACCCAGGTTTATACACATAATACCATTGAAAAACTGAAGGATATTTATAAAAAGGCCCATCCGAAAGCTTAATATGCCATCCGTACAATAAATCAGGCAGTTTAAAGTTTTTGCAAAATCAGTTGGATATTTTTTTGGAATTTACAGACGCAAGCCCTAACTTGAATTTGAAAGATTGTTTATTTTAAAACATTAACAATTTTAGCCTATGGCGTAATCCTTTACCCGAATTTTTCACCTATTTTTCACCGATTAAAAAATTAGATTGCTATGAACGTAAACATTCAGACCGTGCATTTTGACGCAGATTCAAAATTAAAATTGTACATCGAGAAAAAGCTTTCCAAGCTATTTCAGATTCATGACAGAATTATTAAAATCGATGTATATTTAAAACTAGACAATGTTGTACATACAATTAAAGACAAAGTAGCAGAAATCAAGGTTCACATTCCCAAGTATGATTTCTTTGTAAAGCATTCTTCCAAATCATTTGAAGAAAGCTTTGATGAGGCCCTGGATTCTGTGATATTGCAGATAAAACGAAAGAAGGAAAAGCTAGCTGCTTAAAATATACAACCCCCAAAAATGGGGGTTTTTTTATGCCACCCTACTTCCATAATCCATTTTATTTTTTTACGCTAAAAAAATCTTTTACAAAGTTTTTGTATTAGTCAAATATACTTACCTTTGCCATCCCAAAAATAGATGTGCATTGCTGTGGTTGTATTTTTAGGGAAAAGTTCTTTTAAAATAAGCCGAAGTAGCTCAGTTGGTAGAGCAACTGATTTGTAATCAGTAGGTCGCTGGTTCGACTCCAGTCTTCGGCTCTGGAATGTTGAAATTATTTGTAAAATATATTTCGAAAGTTATTTGGGTAGATGGCCGAGTGGTTAAAGGCGACAGACTGTAAATCTGTTCACGTAAGTGTACGTAGGTTCGAACCCTACTCTGCCCACAAATAATTAGCTGATTAGCCACTGTGCTGATCAGCTAATTTATAGTTCTTTTAAATGTTGAAGTACCCGTTATTAGCCAGTTATGAAATTAGCTAACTAACAAGTTAATACTAGCGGAAGTAGCTCATTTGGTAGAGCGGTAGCCTTCCAAGCTTCAGGTGGCCGGTTCGAGCCCGGTCTTCCGCTCAGTTGCCCTAAGGGCATTGGATTTAAGCCTTTGTATCTCGATAAAGATCGGGAGGCAACGCATCAGGGGTAGAGCGTCCCGATGATATCGGGAAGGTCATGAGTTCAACTCGCTGACTACTGCTATTATGCCGTCGTAGCTCAGGGGTAGAGCGCTTCCTTGGTAGGGAAGAGGTCGTGAGTTCGATTCTCACTGATGGCTCTAAAAGATATTTGAAATAAGATTTGTCGTAGCTCAGGGGTAGAGCGTTCCGATGAAAATTTGGAAGGTCGTGAGTTTTCCCGATAATTATTGGGATCACTTAAGGCTCTAAAAATATGTTAAAGAATAAAGTCCATGTTTACAGACTTAAACTGAAAACCAATTTTCAAAACAATTATTAAAAAATAAACAATGGCAAAAGAATCTTTCAAGAGGGATAAACCCCACTTAAACGTTGGTACTATCGGTCACGTAGATCATGGTAAAACAACATTAACAGCCGCTATAACCGATGTTTTGTCAAAAAGAGGTTTAGCGGAGAAAAAGAATTATGACGAT
>JBGSIG010000767.1:0-15516 GCA_041742655.1 Ferruginibacter sp.
GTCATCTCAATTAAAGCAGGAAATTGAATTTATAATGAATCCATTTTCAACTGTTTCTATTTCTAAACACATCCTCAAACAACTCAATGAATCTGGACCTATGGCTGCACTTTTTGAAGAATATTGGTACGAGAAATCAAAACTTAAAACCGCTTCAATAATAAGTTTTGGATTGAGGCCTTTAGTAAAATTGGAAGGTAATGATTCTTTATTTAAAATTTGGTCCAAACCCTCGAAAGGAAATTTAAAAAAGAAACAAGATGATTATAGACTTTTAAATGAGTACAAAACTTTTTGCACAGAACAAGTAAGAAATATTTTTATTGGATTGCGCATGAATATTGACAAGGAAAATTGGAAATTAGATAGAAATAGCCCTAATTCAATTTTAAGTGTAACAACTGTTAATGGAGTTATTAATTGTCTCAGGATATTAATTGAAAATGACCAAAGTGGAGATATCGAATTTTATAAAAGCAAATTTTCAAAAATAAAAGGATTTAATTTTAAGAAATATAAGTCAAGTCAATATAGAAAAATGGGACAAGATATTTATAACCTGTGCTATAAATAATGTTTTAGCTCTATCGTTTTGCCTTAGTCAGTGGAAATAAGAGCATAATTCGGAAAGAAATTCTGAGTAAATAAATAAGCTTGATTAAATCATAAAAGTAACATTATGGAGAATGTTATTAGCAAGTTTAATTCAGGTGATATACTTCATGGTAAAAACAACCGAAATATTCGAGGTATATCACCTCACTATATTATTTTTTTGGGGCCTGATACGACAACAACAGATCGATTTATGGGAGCGATGCTTACTAGCTCATCAGGATACTCTAACATTGCTCTAGAAGAAGGCCATTTTGAAAAGTATGATGAAAATAAAAAAGAATGGAAAGTTTTTTACAAAAAAAGCTTTATATCTTCTGACCTATATCACAAAAAAATTGAATGGGCACCATTTACGAAAGTTGGTCAGTTAACAAATAAAGGACTTCAATTTGTATTAAATCAAATTGGTCATAAATCACCCATTATTTCTCCTCTCAATCAAAAATGACCTATCTGCTTAAGAAATGGTTCTTGAGGAAACGAATCACTAAGTATTGCATGTAAAATCAAACAGAAGAATTTTGTTTAAAAATGAGATACCAGGTTTACGTTATAGAGTTATCAAAAAAAGTGTTTACACAAAATGCAAAATTCCGGGCTGCCAATCCACCATTTAATGGCGTGCTGCAGTATTTGTATGTGGGCATGACGAGTAAGACACCGGCAGAACGGTTCACGCAACATAAAACCGGTTATGTAAATAAAAAAGGACACAAGCTATCTGCCAATATTGTTCAAAAATACGGAAGCTATTTACGCCCCAGCCTGTACGACCATATAAACCTACAAGCAATGACCAGGCAGCAAGCGTTGATAATGGAAGAAAAACTTGCCCTCGATTTAAGAAGAAAAGGATATGCAGTTTGGTTCAACTGATAGTTCAATCTTTTTGATAAGCCATTCCAACTTTTGCAGATACTGATACCCCCGCAAAAAAGTAATAATTTGCATTAATAATATTTCAACTATTATGGCAAAAGCAAATAAAACCAGCATCATCACCCACGAACAGGCCCTGCTCACCGAGTTATCTCAACTGATAGAGCAAAGCCAGCAGCAGGTAGTTTCTCAGGCCAATAGTACCTTAACCATGCTTTTTTGGCATATTGGTAACCGCATCAATAAAGAAATACTGCAAAATAAACGGGCAGATTATGGCAAAGGAATTGTGCCGACACTGTCGGCACAATTAAAAGAGAAGTACGGCAAAAATTTTGAGTTGGGCAATTTGCGCAGAATGATACAATTTGCTGAGCAGTTCCCAGATATTGAAATTGTCGTTACACTGTCACGACAATTGAATTGGTCACATTTTTTGGTATTAATCCCACTCAAAAGCCAGGAAGCGAAACTGTTTTATGCCCAGGCATCTGCTACCCAGGCATTAAGTGTAAGAGATCTACGTAAACAAATTAGCACCAAAACATTTGAACGAAGCACCATAGCCAATTTACAAAACACCAGTAACCACCCCGCCATACACAATACTTTTAAAGACCCTTATTTTTTAGATTTTTTAGGGCTGCAAAACACCTATTTAGAAAAGGACTTAGAAGCAGCTATTTTACGGGAGTTAGAGGATTTTATTTTAGAATTGGGCAAAGGCTTTGCTTTTGTGGAACGCCAAAAGCGGATGATAATTGATGGCGAAGATTTTCATTTAGACCTGTTGTTTTATCACCGCAATTTGAAACGGTTAGTAGCAATAGAATTAAAGTTGGGTAAGTTTGAAGCCAACCACAAAGGACAAATGGAACTATATTTAAAATGGCTGGATAAGCACGAAAAGGCACAAGGAGAATTGCCACCTGTGGGGTTAATACTTTGTACAGAAGGCAGCAGGGAGCAAATAGAATTACTAGAGATGCACAAAGATGGAATAATGGTAGCAGAGTATTGGACAGAACTGCCCCCCAAAAAACAATTAGAAAAAAAGATACAGAGCATATTAACGGAAGCCAAAGAACGGATAGAACGAAATAAATTGCTGGAGTAGCAACGGCTTGCAGGATGAAACTTTACAAAAAGCAAAGTAGACCATAAATTTTTTATATTGCCTTCGCAAAATTAGAATTGTCGTGACAATGGCACGACAATTTGATCTGCTCCTGCTTTCTCATTCAAAACTTTCCAGGCGATGTTTCTGCAAACTGAAATCAATAACGTACACAGGAGATCATGCAGGACTCTCGCCGCCCGTCAGAGCCCGGTATACAAACTAAAAAGATATAGTATTTTGGTTTGCGGCGAATCCTTCGGAATGAATACTCAGGTTGCAGTTTTTTGGCTTGGAAAGATTTGCTTCGGAAGTTAAATATTTTATCCGGTAGTTGAATCTGCCTCTATCTCAGTAATCATAATTATTCCTTGTTCATTGTTTTTGTCATTCCTTATTTCTGCACGCTTTTTATTAACCGGCTCAATGATATATTTTTTAATGACCTCATCTTTCAACAGTTGCTCCTTTGATTGATAACCCAGGGTAGGCAACACCCAGTGAAAAGCTTTTTGTAAATCAGCTAGCATCGCAAAAGGATGGGGGTCTACACTTATATCGATGATTGGAACGTAGGGAATTTTAAAGTTTTTAACAGTGGCTTCAAGTTCCAATGGGGCAGACTTTGGATTGGTAAGATCGGCTATTACAAACATACTCATGCCTGCAAGGGTCTGCACTGTTTCAGTATAGTCTTTATCCGTCGGTCGATCAAAATCAAATACAATAGGTAACAGATCAAAATTGCGCAGTTTTTCTCTTAGGCCGTCAAGCACAGCCTTGCGTTGTGGCTCAGAAAATCTTCCAAGAATCAGCACGCCCTTAGACGTGATTGAATTGAGTACTTCACGAATATTCTTGTTGTTCAATAATAAGTAAATGAATTGTGCGACAGCAATGTTATCGACCGTTATTACGGGTTCATCATCTTTTGTGATTACCAAATCCTTTTCTATCGCATTGGTCAGGTTCAAATTCCAGGCTGATATCCCGTGTACTTTTGCATTGCGAAGAATAGCGCCTTCAAGGTTAGTTTCCACCAGCACACTAAGCTGCATATCAGCCCCACTAAGATTTGCCCCACTTAAATCAGCACGGCCAAAATATGCCCTGTAAAGATTTGCACCTGAAAGATCAGCATTGCTTAAATCAGCCCTGTTAATATTGCAACGATATAATTGTGCCTTGCTCAAATTTGCTGAGCTCAGATTGGATTCCCGCAAATTTGTTCTTCGTAAATCAGCCTCATGTAAATCAGCGCCGGAAAGATCAGCTTTAAATAAATCCGCAGACATTAGATCGATATTCACGGTGGGATTTTCTGCACGCCATGTATTCCATATTGCTACCCCCTGCTTTAGTATTGCCAGGTGTTCGGGATTTGCCATTGCTTACATTTTTAATCATTAATCTTAGGGCGAGACTAATTGTATTTAATTATTAAACACTATTCTTAGCAATTACACTCCAGTCATCATTACCATGGCCTTTTGCTATCCATTGATCCATTACCGCTGCAATGGCGGGTATAACAGCTAAAGTTGTTCCGGCTTCGTTGGCTGCATCCATCATTAGGCCGGCATCTTTGCGTGCCATATTTAATTCCCATGAAGGATCACCAAACTTAGCTTCTGATATTTTTTTTAACCGTGCAGGAGCCATGGCGCCAGGGTTCCAGTTATTGAACAGCGTAAGCAGTTCGGATGGCTGTATGCCATGAACCTTAGCGAGTGCCAACGCATCTGCAAGCCCGGCGGTAACGCTTAATAAAAAAAGATTTCCTGATAGTTTGATGCCTGCTGCTTTCCCTTCTTCAGTTCCAAACTGAATCAACTTGCCAGTCATTGCAGCCAAAGCTGGTTCATGCTTTTCAATTACGGATTGATCTCCAGAAACAAGCATGAAGCCGGTGCTTTCCAAGGCATTTTGTGGCCCCATAAAAACTGGCGCATGTAAATAAGTAAAGCCCTTGCTTTTCCAATAATTGGTTCTTTGGATGGCCCCTTTTACGGAAGTGGTAGTATGGTCAATGATGATAGCGCCCGGCTGAAAACTTTTACTGGCAGCGGTTAGCACTTCATCAACAGTGGCATCATCTTTAAGCGTAACGTGGATAATGTCCGCACTCCGCACTGCTTCATTAATATCCTCGAAGGCTTTTGCGCCATCTTGTTCCAATGCTGTTGCTTTCGATGCAGTTCGGTTCCAAACCTGCACTGTTTCGCCTTTCTGCAACATTGCCTTCACGAAATTTGAGCCTAATAGCCCCATGCCTAAAAATGCTTTCATATTATAACTGTTTTTGTAAAGTTACTGAAATGGCTTTTGATGTTGTTGCCCTAGAGCTGTAACTTATTACATAATAGATAAAAACTCCTGTCCTCTTTTACAAGGTAGAACTATGGCTAAACCCCTTCAATTTCTTTCCTTCACTAATAATCGGGAATTGTACATTACTTTGCCATTTCATCGTTATATTTATTAAAGCGATTGCTACTAAAAAGAATTACAGCCCTACCGAATTCCCATTATCGTACCTACCTTTTCTTTCATTTAATTTGTATGTTTGAGTTATGGTAAATACAGTATTTATAAACTTCCCCGGCGGCATCATCGCTCCCGGTGATTTGCACAATATTTTATTGGCAGTGAAAAAAGTTAGAATAAAAGAGGTGCATTTTGGATTGAGGCAGCAACTGTTGGTAGATATGGAACATTACAGTGTGGAACCGTTTACAGCGGAGCTGGATAAACTTGAAGTAAAGTATGAAATTGATGAAGTGAAGCATCCCAATATCTGCAGTTCTTATCCCGCCGCAAATGTATTTATCGGCGACAGTTGGTTAAGCGAATCGATTTATAAAGCAGTACTGGATTCTATTGATTATTCGCCTGTGTTAAAAATAAATATCTGCGACAATAATCAAAGTATTACCCCGATACTAACCGGAAATATTAACTGGGTTGCCAGCGACACAATTGAAAATTACTGGCATTTAATCATCCGGTTTCCAAAAACAAATGTTATTTACGAGTGGAATATGATTTGCCAAACCGGCGACATCGCTGCTGTTTCAAAAGCAATTGAAGGAATTATTCTGCTGCATCCGGGTAAATTTGTTGATACAGAACTGGCCAACGGCGAAGAGTTGTTTGAAAAGTTTACCACCACTGGTTTAAACATACAGGCTGCTGCAAGCGCCGTAGTGTTGCCCCCCTTTAACCTGCCCTACTATGAGGGTTTAAATCGCTATAACAACAAATACTGGCTGGGCATTTACCGGCGGGATGAATTATTTAGTGTGCCTTTTTTAATAAAATTATGTACGCTGTGTATCCATACGGGCATCACTCAGTTTTGTTGTACTTCCTGGAAATCAATCCTGATAAAAAACATTGAAGAAAAAGATAGGGAAAAGTGGAATTTGCTGCTGGAAGAATTCCAGGTTAATATGCGTCATGCGGCCAATGAACTCAATTTCCAGGTAGAAGATAACTGCGCGGAAGGCCTTGACTTAAAAACTTTTTTGGTTAAAAACTTAAGCATTGACGATACCCGGACTTTTGGTATTTGCATAGGTATAAAAACCAGGAAAAAAAGTGAAGTATTCAGCAGTATTTTAGTACGCAGAAGATACCTGGTTGATTTTTTAGGCATCAAGTTATTTAAAGTTTACGATGTTTTATGTGCCAGAAATTTTAATCCCAACGAAAGAACAGGAGAAGTCTTTAGCGCAAACAATCCAAAATTTGTATTGGCAGAGCAAGTGCGAAGATGTGTATTATACTACTATCAACACAGGGCTAAAGTGGTGAGTGGAAAAGTTACTGCCGCTAAGCCTGATCTGAAAATTTCGGGTTAATGACTTGATTGATTTTTCTCAACCGTGTAATCAAAAAACACCATGGCAGCCAATATTTTTAATGAAACAGATTATACGGCCATTAAAAACCGAATACATCAACTAAATATGCAGAGCCAGCGAGTATGGGGAAAAATGTCTCTGCCCCAAATGCTTGAGCATTGCAGTATTCAACTTAAGAAAGCTTTAGGCATTATACCTGAAGGGGCTTATGAAGGACCTTCTATGTTTAGGACTGCTCCCGGGCGTTGGCTATTATTATATGCTATGCGCTGGCCAAGGGGCGTTGCAACGCCTTCCCAAATGAATATGTTAAGCAATGGAGCAACCGTTGCAGATGTTCAGGATTCAAAACGGGTATTGTTGGGTTTGCTTGAAAAAGTGCAATCGCAGCAACATTTTAGTCCGCATCCCTTCTTTGGTAAAATGGACAAAAAAGATTGGGGCCGCTTAATTTGGAAGCATTTAGATCATCATTTGAAACAGTTTGGAAATTAAAGGTGGCCTGGCATTGTATATAAAAAAATTGTACGAATGAAAAAGGTATTATGCGGCATAATTTTGCTGTTTGTATTCGTGGCTTCCAAAGCACAGGATAAAACAATTCGGCTACTTATTCGTGGCGATGATATGGGCTATGCACACGCCGGAAATGAAGCCCTGATAACTTGTTATAAAAACAGCATTGAAAAATCGATTGAAGTAATAGTGCCATCGCCATGGTTTCCTGAAGCAGTGAAATTACTGGAAGAAAATTCAACTGTTGATGTAGGGGTGCATTTGGCAATTACCAGTGAATGGACCAATATTAAATGGCGGCCTCTTACAGATTGCGGCAGCATAAAAGACAAGGATGGTTATTTTTTTCCAATGGTTTTTCCCAATGCAAATTACCCCGGCCAGTCCATTAAAGAGAATAATTGGAATATCAAAGACATTGAAAAAGAATTCAGGGCGCAGATAGAGATGGCATTAAAAAAGATTCCCCGTATTAGCCATATATCTGCACACATGGGTTGTACGCAAATAAGCCCCGAAGTAAAAGCAATGGCTCAAAAATTAGCCATTGAGTATAAAATAAATATTGACCCGGAAGCATTGAATGTAAAATATGCAGGCTATGATGGGGCACATAAAACGGGCGCAGAAAAAGTGCAAAGTTTTATAAAGATGCTTGATAAACTGCAGCCTGGTAACACTTACCTGTTTGTGGATCATCCGGGTTTAGATAACAACGAACTGCGGGGAATTCATCATATTGGCTACGAAAACGTGGCGGAAGACCGGCAAGGCGTCACGGATCTTTTTACAAACGAACAGGTAAAAGCTTATATAAAAGAAAAGGGCATTCAACTCATCAGTTATAAAGATTTACTGATGAAATAAATTGTATTTATATTGCTGAGGTCTGCTAAGGCACAGCGCAGATTTACTTCTTTAATTTTTTTTTATCCAACCATCGGTTGCTTCTGCAAGCAACGAAATAATATCTTTTTTACCCGCTTTAAATGAATGATCTGCTCCTTCTATTTTTACCAATGTTGCACGGTTAAGCGAATTACAAACAGACGCTATTAGATCCCAGGTTGCCAGGGCATCTTTGGTGCCCTGCAAAAAAAGCATTGGTTGTTTTACAAGTTTCAAATGCTCAGCACGATCTGTAGAAGGCTTACCCGCAGGATGTAGCGGGAAACCATAAAAAATAATTCCTTTCACTGCGCTATCAATGTGCTCCGTTAAATATTGCGAACTCATTCTTCCACCATAAGATTTACCTGATACAAAAAGCGGAAGCATTGGAAACAATTCTTTTGCTTTGTCAATAGCCGCTGCAACGGCCTGGTGAGCAACAGCGGGTGTATCTGCTCGCGGTTTTTTCTTTTGCATAAAAGGAAAATTATAACGAAAGGTGGCAATGCTCTTTTCTGCTAATGCATTCGACAACGATACCATAAATGAATGGTTCATGCCGGCTCCGGCACCATGTGCCAATACCATAATGCAGCTGCAATTGCCGGGGAGTATATATTCTGCAGAAACATTTCCAATTTCGGCAGAAACGTTTAATACCAGGTGTTGTGTTGTCATTCGGTTGTATTATTTAGCAACATTAAAAATAATACATCGTTTGACAAATAGGCGTGCTTTTGATAAGTATATTATCTGCAGTCGCGGAACCTTCGCGGAAAGTAAAATTGTTTTGTTTACATCCAATTTATAACCAGCCCCGGCTAATTCAAGCAACTAATTTCCACAATTAAATAAGGATTTAGCGTGAAATGTGCGTCGGGTATTCCGTCGTCTTCACCAAGCTTCACGTAAAACAGGTGATCACATTCAATCAGTTGCCACATGATGCATTGCTTTTTTTTGGGATCAACAAAAAGTTCAGGCAAGGCGACTTGTAGCATACCGTTCCAGCATGCTTCGGCCAGTCTGTTTTGATTGTTGTTTTTTGATGGCTGGTTTTCATTTTTGTCCGTGTATTCCCGGGCAGAAAATTTTGTATTGGTCATCAGCAATATTTCCTGTGTGGTTAAAATGTCGTTCATAATAAAATCCTTTTAATGGCTTAATTATTAGATTCAATAAAGGCAGGAAAGCAACAAAGCGTATTGATAAATAAATGTTAACACGCTGGTATTTTGTTCGTTAACAGTTGTTATAACAAATTGCATAAATGATTAAATAGCAACTGTAACACGGCTCTGGAACAAAGTATTTATTTTATATAACTCCGGTTTCGATATTTTATTATTTATATTTATTTATAAACCCACACTTATGCAAAAAATAATTTACCTGCTGATGATAGTTTTTATTACAAGTTCCTGTACAAACCATTCAAAAAAAGGTGAAGAGCTCCGGACTCACAATGCTGCACTGGCAAAAATGCTGGAAAAATATTATAATGAACGCATGCAACTGCTTCCGCTGGAAGCAACAGCAAATGGAGATACACTATACAACAACCTGCTACCTGCTGATTTTACAGATAGTTATCGTGCCCGGCTGAAAGATTTTTTTACGCGGTATAATAATGCCATCAATGGGTTTGATACTACGGGGCTAAATGATAATGATAAAAAAAGCTGGCTCATTTTTAAATATGACATGGGCATGGCGCTTGAGGGACTGGATAATACTTTTTTAGGCAGTCCGGATAAAGACGATAATAATTATTTACCCTTCGACCACTTCAATGGTGTACCGCTTTTGCTGGGGCAAATGGGCGCTGGCTCCGGCAATCAGCCTTTTAAAACTGTAGCTGATTATGAAAACTGGCTGCAAAGAGGCACCGCTTTTTCGGCGTGGGCAGATAGTGCCATTGTTTATTTTAAAAAAGGGATGGTAATGAATGAAGTGTTGCCCGGGTCTGTTGTAGTAAAGATGATTCCGCAAATGCAGGAATTGGTTACCATTGATGCCACGAAAAGTTTGTTTTACGGCCCCGTGGAAAATATGCCCGTTGGCTTTAGCGAAGCTGATAAAAAAAGGTTAACCACCGCATACGTTGAAATGATCAACACTTCCCTGGTACCTTCCTATAAAAAGCTGGCCGATTTTTTACAAACTGAATATTTACCCAAAGCAAGAAGCAGCACCGGTATCAACGCACTGCCGGGCGGCGATAAAAAGTATGCCTACCTGGTAAAATTCTGGACAACCACCAACAGAACTCCTGAAGAAATTTATGAGACCGGACTGTCAGAAGTTAAGCGTATCAGGGCAGCAATGGAGCAGGTAAAGAATGAAACGGGTTTTAAAGGCAGCCTTGATTCTTTTTTCCATTTTATGAAAACGGGTAAACAATTTATGCCGTTTAAAAATGCGGATGAAGTACTGGCGGCCTTCAGAAAAATACAGGCAACTGCCGAACCCAATGTAAAAAATATGTTTACACTTACTCCAAAAACTACATTCGAAATTAGACAAACGGAGGCATTTAGGGCCGCAGCTTCCAGCCTGGAATATTACCCCGGGTTGCCTGATGGCAGCAGGCCGGGAATTTTTTACGTACCTATAGTAGATGCTACAAAATTTAATACAGCCAGCGGTATGGAAAGCGTATTTCTGCATGAGGCTATTCCGGGACATCATTATCAATTCAGCATTCAATCAGAAAATACAGCGCTGCCCACCTTTCGTCGTTTTATTTGGTATGGTGCCTATGGAGAAGGGTATGCATTGTACTGTGAAAGTTTAGGGAAAGAATTGGGTTTGTACACGGACCCTTACCAATACATGGGCGCTTTGGGCATGGAGATACATCGTGCAATCAGGCTTGTGGTAGATGTTGCCATGCATACTGGTAAAATGACACGGGAAGAAGCCATTAAATACATGATGGACAATGAGCCCATTAGCGAAGAAGGGGCCGAAGCCGAGATAGAGCGCTATATGGTATATCCTGCGCAGGCACTGAGTTATAAAACCGGTGCCCTAAAAATATGGGAGCTGCGAAATAAATATAGCAAGCAGCTGGGCGATAAATTCAGCCTGCCTGCTTTTCATTATCAATATTTAAAAGATGGTTGCATGCCACTGGAAATCATGGAGCAATCAATGGATGAATGGGCAAAGAGGCAGTAGATAAGGTTGATAAAGGGTGCTCTTGAGAGTTGTAATTTTTCATAAAAATTTTGTGACAATAGGGATGCTGAAACATCGTTTGATTGATTACATTTAATGTTTAAAACCTAAAACCACATTTTATGAATTTTTTTGATAGATTAAGCAATGGATGGAAAATAAGTATGAATAGTTTTACCATCCTTAAAAAAAATAGACAGTTAATTATCTTCCCGATTCTCTCAGGTATATCGTTGGTGTTAATGATGGCAGTTTTTATTGCAGGCATTATGGCTGCCGCTGGCTGGGATGTAGATTACATTAATACCGAGAACGAGGTAGTCAATTATTCAGTCATGTTCGCATTTTATTTTGTCAATTATTTTATTGTAGTGTTTTTTAACATGGCACTCATCCATTGCAGTAAATTATATTTCGATGGCGAAGAAGTGAGTGTAAGTATCGGCATAAAATTCAGTGCCAGCCGCATCGGTGCGATTTTATCGTGGTCATTTTTTGCGGCTACAATTGGTACTATTTTAAAAATAATACAGGAAAATACCGGATCGCTGGGTAAAATAATTACCGGCTTACTGGGCATGGTGTGGGCCATCACTACTTTCTTTGTAGTGCCGGTTATTGCTTACGAAAATCTTGGCCCGATTGCGGCATTCAAGCGTTCTGCAGAAATGATGAAATCTAAATGGGGTGAAAGTCTTGGCGCAACCTTCAGTCTTGGATTGATACAGATAATAGCTTTTTTTGTGGCGGCTATACCGGTTTTGCTAATTGCAGTTTATATAAATATGGTGCTGGGTCTTATTCTTGGATTTATCGTTGCCTTTTTAATCTTTGCGGTTTTTAGCGCAGCGGAAACGCTTTTCATTAGCTCTGTGTACCACAATATTACTGGCAATATTGATGATTATTTTGACCAGCAATTAGTAGATAGCCTCTTTGTTGAAAAGAAATAGGCCAGAGTTTAAAAAACATTTTTATCTAAAAAGACGAACTGATTTGTTGGAATGCTTACCACAAATGAGTTCGTCTTTTTAATTCAACTAGTGATAGAAAATATTATTGTATTGGCCTCTTAGCCGGAGCAACAAAATTATTTGGCCTTACTGCACCAGCCTGGTTAAAGGGCATCAGCGGGTAGCTGCTTCTTTCAATGCCCACACTGCCGGAGATAGAAAAAGTTTTTGCATCATTCACATACATCAATCCCAGTTCGGCTCTTCCATACATATCAAAGCTGTTTTGTTTGTAAAGGCTATTGTTCTGAAATGATTTATTGAAATTATGAGGCTGGGAAAAGCTATTAAAACTAATGTAAGAAGGCGCTATTGATACAGCACCAAAAGCATATAGGTTATTATTTAGTTTACGATTTAGTTGCACTGCCAGCGGCGCAGAAAATACCGTAGCACTTCCGCCTTTGAAAAAAACAAAACTGGTAGAAAGGCCTATATACTTACTCACAAACCATTTCTTATCTACTGCACTGTCGTTAAACCGATTGATATCAGTCATAGAGTTTTGTCGCAACTGACCAGCTCCGGTTAAAGCCGTTTGTGCTTTTACCGACACAGAGAAAATCAATACCAATACTACAAAAATGACACGCATACAATTAAATTTACCGTATAAAAATACAGATTGCTTTGGTATTAGAAAAGAAAACTGTGAAACTTAACATTTGGTTCCGGCTATTATCCTGGTTTTTCTCACATTATTTCGTGTTGCCTCGGGTGATATATAAATGAATGTGATATAAAATATTTGCCTAAGAGCCATGGTTGTTTATTAAATTTACCACCCTTTTTTTGTACACTTGTACAATGAAAACAAGTTAAAACCTGCACACATTAAAGGTAATTATAATTACTGCAACAGGTGGTGAGAACGATCTTCCTTTACCAGCCGTTGTGCAATGTTTGAACAAACCACTGATGTTAGATCCGGGCAAAATGATATAGAGAACAAAGCATTTTGGGAGAACCTTGCTAAAAATTTTGCCGATGTTTCAAATAGCGTTTTTCAATTTATCTAAAAATTCATTTACAATATTTTATAAAATAAATTACTTATTTTTCATATTCCTTAACAACCTTTTTAAACATCAGCATGAAAAAATTAAAAAAAACTTTTGGTGGACTATTGATTGTTTTAGTATTAATTGTAGCTGGCGCTATTGGGTATATTAAACTTTTTTTACCGAATGTAGGTGCTGCACCTGTTATGACAATTGAGCCCACACCCGAACGGATTGCCCGTGGAGAGTATCTTGCCAACCACGTAACCGTGTGTATTGATTGCCACTCAAAACGCGACTTTACAAAATTTTCAGGGCCCCCAACGGCAGACAGCAAAGGAATGGGTGGAGATCTTTTTAATCAACAATTTGGATTTCCCGGAAGTTATTATGCTAAAAATATTACGCCGGATGGCATTAGCCGGTACACCGATGGCGAGCTTTTCAGGGTAATTACAACTGGAGTAAATAAAGAAGGCAGAGCCATGTTTCCGGTAATGCCTTATCCTTACTATGGGCAAATGGATGAAGAAGATATTAAAAGTATTATTGCTTACATCCGAACGTTGAAACCCATCAAAAATATTGTTCCGGTATCTTCATCAGACTTCCCTATGAGCATCATCATTAACACCATTCCTAAAAAAGCAACGTTTCACAAAATACCAGCTAAAACAGATGTAGTGAATTATGGTGCCTATTTGATAAATGCTGCTGCCTGCATGGAATGTCATACCCAGTTTGTAAAAGGCAAACTGGTAGCAGGAACAGAATTTGGTGGAGGTCGGGAATTCCCTTTTCCAGATGGAAGTGTGGTGCGTTCGGCCAATATATCGCCTGATGCAACAGGCATCGGCACATGGAATGAAGATCTTTTTGTTGCCCAGTTTCACAACCGTTCAGACTCTGCAACACTTGCCACCAATGTAAAGCCAGGTGAGTTTAATTCAATTATGCCATGGACCATGTATGGTAAAATGACCGATGAAGATTTGAAGGCCATTTATGCGTATTTAAAAACTGTTGCACCTATTAAAAATACCGTGCAAAAATTTTCGGGAGCAGTTGCTAAATAAACCAATTCAATTTAAAATAGTTGCGGCAGAAAAGTATTACCTGCAGCCTGCTCCGGAAGAATAAAGGCTGTCGCAAACTAAGTAACAACTATATTTTAATAAAAATTTTTCTTTTATACATCCAGTAAAGTATTAGCCATGTAAAGAATCGCGTTAATACGCCACTCATCATCGTTGCATACGCTTCGCCAACTCCATTGTCGAAATGTAGCCCAAGGTGTATGTAGAGTGACTTTAGAATGAACGACCTAATTCCACCATCTGCTATCACGTAGGCCGCTATGGAATTTGCACCAATCAACATTAAAAAAAATGACCAGTTTTTTTTCCCGCTACATCAATGAAACCATAAAAAAGGCAAGCATCAAAAAACAAATACCACCGCCAAAAATTGTCCAGGCTGGTGTCCAGATGCATTTTACTATTGGGTTAATTCCTGTTACGTGATCTTTTCACACCGGTACGTTTTGAATTCCGGCCTTTTTCATTATTCCATAAAATCCGTGTAAGTTTTGTTGCGCTTTAAAATATTAATTTCATCTTTGAAAAATAGAAAAAGAAAATAACAGATGAAATATTTTATCAGTTTTAATCTATTTTAAAATTTGGCAATATGGAGTTTGAAACTTTTCAGCAAAGCTTAAGAAACGGTACACTTCCGGAAAATATTTCGGGGTACCTGCAAGCCCTATGGTACGATAGACATGGCGATTGGGCCAAGGCGCATAACATGGTTGATGCATTGGAAGATAAAACAGCGTGTTGGGTACATGCTTACCTTCATCGCAAAGAAGGCGATAACTGGAATGCAGATTACTGGTATCGCAAAGCCGGTAAAGTAAGACCTGATGTTAGTGTAGAAAAAGAATGGGAAACGATTGTGCAAACATTATTATAATTCTTTTGTTAAAAATGTTTGTATTGTAGTTTGCAAATAATTCATTTATAATTACCGTATGCCCGAAGGACCATCTATACTTCACCTGAAAGATGAGCTGCAGCCTTTTAAAGGAAAACTTGTAAAAAAAGCCGGTGGTTATGGCGCTATGCCGACTGCCTGGATAAAAGGCAAAAAATTATTGGACATTGTTACCTGGGGTAAACATTTATTATTTGTTTTTACCAATGGAACCGTAAGGGTACACCTGGGCTTGTTTGGAGATATATTAATTAATGAAAGGAAAAAAGTAAACCGTTCTTTTTTTATGGAATTTGCCGCTGGCGAAATAAATGGTTATGTTGTAAAAGCTATTAAACTGGATAAACCCATAAAAGAAATATACGACTGGCGAACAGATATTCTTAGCAAGAAGTTTGATAAGAAGTATATAAAAGTCTTGCTGAAAAATCATACCG
>JBGSIG010000768.1:0-1817 GCA_041742655.1 Ferruginibacter sp.
CACCAGTGTAAAAGGATTATTTACTTTATTGGATGGAACACAGGTAGATGCAGACAAACGCAATACACCCGTGAGCTCAGATACATATTATATTACTCCCAACAAATGCACAGAGTGCCAGGGATTTCATGAAGAGCCACAATGCGCTGCCGTTTGCCCGGTGGATTGTTGTGTGCCGGATGAAATGTACGAGGAAACGGTGGAAGCTTTGATGGAGAAAAAAGAAAGATTACACGTTTAATTAGTTGTGCGGTAAATAAAACATTAACAAAGCCTTCGGGCTTATTTAGGCAGGTGATATTTCCTGCATCGGGCGAGGGTATTGAAAAATACTTTCGCCTTTTTTTTGCCCGTAAGTAAATCTTTGTTGGCCGGTGATTAAACATAAATAAATCTAAAATGCTGCTAATCGGTATTGTCTATTCAACAAAACAGTCTATTTTAGCCTCAATGATTAATTGTATAAAAAAGGGATTGTTTTTTTTGGTGCCCGTCATCTTGTTTAGTTCCTGCTTTGAAAAAAAGGAGGAGAAGAAAAACACTTACGACTCCAAAGCAGCCTTGATTGCTGCTGAAATTTCGTTTTCAAAAATGAGTGCGGAGAAAGGCAGCCGCAAAGCCCTGATGCACTTTATTGACAGCAATGGCGTGTTGCTGAGGCCAAACACTTACCCGCTTGTTGGCGGCAATGCCATTAATTTTATAAGCCAGATAAATGATACAGCTTATTTTATGGATTGGCAACCAGTTGGTGCCGGGGTGGCCGAATCCGGTGAGTTAGGGTACACTTACGGGGTGTATACGGTTTCACTAAAAAACAAAGACAGCTTAATGCGGGGCACTTATGTAAATATCTGGAAGAAACAAGCTGACGGCAGTTGGAAACTGGCACTTGACTCCGGGAACCAAGGGGTGGACGATGACGAATAATTAAAACCGGTTGCTGCGCTTTTGCATATTAATTAGAAAAATCATAAACAATCACTAATACGCTGAACCACGGCTTGAAACTATAAACTATTTTCGTTTCTTTGCCTAAACAACCCTTTTCTATTGAAAATGAAGAAAACAATTGCATTGATCACTGGTGGGTATTCCGGCGAATCTGTGATTTCTTATAAATCTGCAGCCACAATCGAAAAAAACATCGACGCCGAAAAGTGGGTTTGCTGTACGATTGATATTACACCGGGCGGATGGTTTTACACAACAATTGGCGGAGAAAAAATTAACGTTGATAAAAATGATTTTTCCATCACCCTTGAGGGAAATAAAATAAAATTTGACGCTGTGTTGGTTGGCCTGCATGGCACACCGGGCGAAGACGGAAAACTGCAGGGATATTTTGATTGTCTCGGCATTCCGTATACCAGTTGCGATGCGGCAAGTTCTGCATTAACATTCAATAAACGTTATACTGTAGCGGTGGCTGCATTTGCCGGCATTAAGGTGGCTAAATCTTTACACCTTTTTAGAGATGCTCCGGTTGCAACGGCCGAAATATTGGATCAATTAAAATTGCCCGTGTTTGTGAAACCCAATAACGGCGGAAGCAGCATTGGCATGAGTAAAGTAAACGAAGCGGATGATTTGAAACCTGCATTGGAAAGGGCATTTAAAGAAGACGAACAGGTACTTGTGGAAGAATTTATTAAAGGCAGGGAATTTACCATTGGTGTATTTAAAACAAAAGGCGAGGTAATTACATTGCCGATAACAGAAATACTTACAAAAAAAGATTTTTTTGATTACGAAGCAAAATACAATGGGGCCAGCGAAGAAATTACGCCGGCGATAGTGGATGAAGCAATTGCAGA
>JBGSIG010000769.1:0-4904 GCA_041742655.1 Ferruginibacter sp.
GGTAAGCCTGCATCGTTGATGTGTGCATCAATTTCTGCAACAGAAGCACCATCAAAAATTGGCGTAGCAAATTTTACACCCAGCTTTTCACCTGCCCAACCCAGTACAGTTTCGTAAATCTGTCCAAGGTTCATACGACTAGGTACACCCAATGGATTCAATACAATATCAACCGGCGTTCCATCTTCCAGGAAGGGCATATCTTCCTGGCGAACAATCTTGGCAACAATACCTTTATTACCGTGACGTCCCGCCATTTTATCACCCACTTTCAGCTTACGTTTTACAGCTAAGTAAACCTTCGCCAATTTCAATACACCTGCAGGTAATTCATCACCAATACTGATGTTGAATTTTTCTCTTTTATAACGGCCTAATTCTTCGTTGAATTTGATATTGTAGTTATGCAACAAAGTGTTTATCAGATCGTCTGTTTTTGCATCGCCTGTCCATCCCAAAGGATTAACGTTCAGGTAGTCGATGTTGCTTAAATTTTTCTGATTAAACTTAGCACCTTTACCAATCAATACTTCGCCAAAATTATTGCTAACACCAACAGATGTTTTGTCTTTCAACAAAGTCTGTAATTTGTTAACCACCATTTCTAAAATATCAATCTCGTTCTTCTCATGTGTTTTTTCTATCTTATCTAAACTCGCTTTTTCTCTTACTTTCGCAGTCTTATCTTTCTGGGCACGTTGAAATAACTTCTTGTTAATAATAACACCTTCTGTTCCGCTTGGTGCTTTTAAAGAAGCATCTTTTGCATCGCCGGCTTTATCACCAAAGATGGCACGTAACAACTTCTCTTCAGGAGTTGGATCGCTTTCACCTTTTGGCGTTATTTTACCAATAATGATATCCCCTTCCTTAATGTGTGCACCAATGCGGATGATACCGTTTTGATCCAAATCCTTAGTAGCTTCTTCACTTACATTCGGAATATCCGGTGTTAGTTCTTCTTCACCCAATTTAGTATCACGAACCTCTGTTTCAAACTCACTGATATGGATAGACGTAAATAAATCTTCTTTAACAACTTTTTCAGAAATTACAATCGCATCTTCAAAGTTGTATCCTTTCCATGGCATGAACGCCACTTTAAGGTTGCGGCCCAATGCCATTTCACCACCTTTGGTTGCATAACCTTCGGTTAAGAAATCACCTTCAACCACTTTTTGTCCTTTAACAACAGCAGGGCGCAAGTTGATACATGTTTCCTGGTTGGTGCGGATAAATTTGGTTACTTTATAAATTTTAAGATCGTCTTCAAAACTTACCAACTGCTGCATTTCACTTCTGTTGTAACGAACATGAATTTCGTTACCATCAACATATTCTACAATACCTGTACCTTCTGCATGTAACTGAATTCTTGCATCACGGGCAGCCTTGCCTTCCAAACCTGTACCTACAATTGGAGATTCCAAACGAATCAATGGTACAGCCTGGCGTTGCATGTTTGATCCCATCAATGCACGGTTAGCATCATCATGCTCAAGGAACGGAATCATAGAAGCACTTAAACCAACAATCTGGTTTGGCGCCACATCCATGTATTCCACTTCATTTTTATCTAAGATTGGGAAATCACCTGTTTGGCGGCTCTTGATCTTATCCTCAATAAAGTTTCCTTTTTCATCCATTCCGATATTCGCCTGCGCAATCTTAGCTGTATCTTCTTCTTCTGCACTCAGGAAAATAGTTTTCTTCATATCCACTTTACCGTCTGTTACTTTACGGTAAGGTGTTTCAATAAAGCCCATGTCGTTGATCTTGGCATGTACACAAAGTGTAGATATCAAACCAATGTTGGGGCCTTCAGGAGTTTCAATTGTACATAGACGACCGTAGTGAGAATAGTGAACGTCACGTACCTCAAAACCAGCTCTTTCACGACTTAAACCGCCCGGTCCAAGTGCGGAGATACGACGCTTATGCGTGATCTCACTTAATGGATTTGTTTGATCTAAGAATTGTGATAACTGGGAAGTACCAAAGAATGAATTGATCACTGAAGATAAAGTTCTTGCATTGATCAAATCAACGGGTGTAAATACTTCATTGTCACGAACGTTCATTCTTTCGCGGATGGTACGGGCCATACGGGCCAAACCAACACCAAATTGAGCATATAATTGCTCACCCACAGTACGTACACGACGATTGCTTAAATGATCAATATCATCTACTTCACTCTTACCATTGGTTAACTGAACCAGGGTTTTGATGATGGCGATGATATCGTCTTTAGTCAATACTTTTTTCTCGATAGGGAAATTTAATCCTAAACGACGATTGATTTTATAACGGCCTACTTCACCTAAATCGTACCGTTTATCACTGAAGAATAATTTATCAATGATACCACGTGCTGTTTCGTTATCAGGCGCATCGGCACCACGTAACTGGCGGTAAATATGTTGCACCGCTTCCAACTCACTGTTAGATGTATCTTTATTTAAGGTATTATAGATGATAGCGTAATCACCACTCACTTCCTCTTTTTGAACAAATACGCTTTTTACATCCATGTCGGAAATCATCTCGATGTTTTCTTCATCCAGCACAGTATCACGCTCCAAAACAATTTCGTTGCGTTCAATGCTAACTACTTCACCGGTGTCTTCATCCACAAAATCTTCTACCCATGTACGCAATACTCGTGCAGCAAGCCGTTTGCCTATATATTTTTGTAAAGATTTTTTATCAACTTTTACTTCATCCGCCATCCCGAACAACTCCAAAATATCCTTGTCAGTTTCAAAACCGATAGAACGCAGTAAAGTAGTTACAGGAAATTTTTTCTTACGATCGATGTAAGCATACATTACATTATTGATATCTGTAGCAAACTCCATCCAGGCACCTTTAAAAGGAATTACTCTTGCGGAGTAAATCTTGGTTCCATTGGGATGTACAGATTGGCCGAAGAATACACCAGGAGAACGGTGTAATTGGCTAACTACTACCCTCTCTGCACCATTTATAACGAAAGTACCACGTGGCGTCATGTAAGGGATGTTTCCTAAAAACACATCCTGAACGATTGTTTGAAAATCAACGTGCTCTTCATCATTACAGCTTAACCTAAGTTTTGCTTTTAATGGAACAGCATAAGTTAATCCTCTTTCAATACACTCATCAATAGTGTAGCGTGGCGGATCTACAAAATAGTCTAAGAACTCCAGTACGAAAATGTTACGTGTATCTGTAATAGGAAAGTTTTCCTTAAATACACGGAACAGGCCTTCGTTGTTACGCTTATCCGGCGTAGTTTCCAACTGAAAGTAATCTTTAAACGACTGAATTTGAATTCCGAGCAAATCGGGCTGTTCTGCCAGAAGTTCAACTTTTCCGAAATTGATACGCTGAGCAGCGGGTGATTTTGTTGCAGACATATTGTAATTAAAACGTTTTAGTGCTGAGAAGGTTCTTTAATTTCAGGCCAAAACATGATTAATGCCACTAACCCGAAATTAAAGGAGGGCAAAGGTAAGCAATAGTATTCAATTATAGAAATACTTCAATCAAATTTTATGCTTTTTGGTTTGATTTTTGATAATCTGCCAGCTTTTCTTTGATAATCTGTTGATATCGTTCGATATTATGATATTTCAATCGATTTATTCCCGAAAAGTTTTTACCGGTTTAGGGCATTTTATTTTAATAAATCCAATGCACATTTTTGGCAAAAAAGAGTAATAAAAAAGCCAGGCATTACACCCGGCTTTTAAAGCTATTTTAAAACTTTGTTGAATTATGCAATCTCAACTTCGGCACCAGCTTCAGTCAATTTTGCTTTTAATTCTTCAGAAGTTGCTTTATCAACACCCTCTTTAATTGGTTTTGGAGCACCATCAACTAAATCTTTAGCTTCTTTCAGTCCTAATCCTGTTAACTCCTTCACGATTTTAACGATCGCTAATTTGTTGGGGCCTGCAGCTTTCAAGATTACGTTAAAAGATGTTTTCTCTTCAACAGCAGCAGCTTCGCCGCCACCAGCACTTACTACAACTGCAGCAGCAGCTGGTTCAATACCATATTCTGATTTTAAAAATTCAGCTAATTCCTGAACTTCTTTTACTGTTAAACCTACAAGGTTTTCTGCTAATGCTTTTACGTCTGCCATAATGTTTTGATTTTTCCCGTCTTCACACCCACCACTGGCGGATCCGACGGAGCGTTTAAAAAAATTGTTTTTAATTATAATCAGCCAATTTACCGTAGGTTAATTAGCGGGCTATTATTTATTCTGCAGTGGCTTCCGGGGTTGTACCGGCGTCTGCTACTGGTGCTTCAGGCGTAGCTTCCGGAGTAGTACCGGCAACTGCCTTTGGCTCTTCAGGTGCAACTTCTGCTACAACCGGAGCAGCCGCTTCTTCTGCTGCTTTTGCTGCATCTTTATTTTGCAAAGCACCCAGTACACGTTGTATTGGAGATTGCAATAAACCAATTACTTCACCAATCAATTCATTTTTCGTCTTGATTTGTGTTAAAGCTTTCAATTGGTTGTCGCCTACAAACACATCACCATTTATGAATGCTGCTTTAAGCTCTGGTTTTTCACCTTTGCTTTCCTTTCTAAAACCGCTTAAAATTAAAGCGGGCTCTTTAGGATTTTCGCTAAACAATAAAGCGGTTACATTGTGCAAAGAATCAAATACACCTGCATATTTTTCAGTGTTTAAGCTTTCCAGTGCTTTTTTGATAAGCGTATTCTTAGCAACCTTCATTTCAACCTGCTTATCGAAGCAATGGCTGCGCAGCTTGGTAACCTGTGCTACCGTTAAGCTTTCTGTGTTGGTAACGTAGAAATTATTGTATTGGCTAAACTTGCCTTTCAACACTTCTATTACGTCGTTTTTTTCCTGTTTTGTCATTTTAATTATTTTTGATAATCC
>JBGSIG010000770.1:0-9563 GCA_041742655.1 Ferruginibacter sp.
AGGCTTTCGCATAAAGTACCGAAGGGTAAGGTATATGCGGTGGATATACAGGATGAAATGATCGAATACCTTAATAACAAAAAGCGTTTATTGCAGGATAGTATTGTTGAAATAATAAAAAGCTCAAACGTTTCTCCGAACCTTCCGGACAATAGTATTGACCTTGCCATCATGGTAGATGTATATCATGAACTGGAGTTTCCGCAGCAGATGTTACAGGCAATCAGCAAATCACTAAAGCCCAATGGTAAAATTTTATTGATTGAATATCGCGGAGAAGATCCCTCGATACCTATCAAAGCGCTGCACAAAACCACGGTAGCGCAGCTTAATAAAGAGCTTTCAGCAAATGGGTTTCAATTAAATTACAAAGGCGACTTTCTTCCTATCCAGCATTTTTTGTTGTACCAAAAAAATGATTGAATTGCTAAAAGATAAAGTCTACTAAATTATTTTTTATCTGTCGGTAATTCCCTGATATGGTACTCCTGTATCAATGCCGGGTTTTCGGGCGACAATGTGAAATAAATTTCAATGTTTGCTATTTCTCCTTCCAAAATAAATGAGCCGCGTAATTGGTTCTCTGCCTTTACTTGCTTAACCGCAATTATTTTTCCTGCTTTCGTGTATAGATCTTTTGCATATTTTTTCAATGTATCAATCGGGTAATCAGGAAAAAAATTTTCAGCAAATATGCCGCTTTGTTGGGCATTGTTCCAGTCGGGCAAAAGTTTTACAAGTTCATTTTTTCTTTGTTCTAAAATGCTGGAAGGAAGCACTTGCATAGGTTGCAGGTTGGCCAGTTTTATCAATGTATCCAACACCTGCATATTGATGGAGCCCATGGGCGCATAGGTTCTGTTGGCAAAAGCAACTACGCCAATTCCATAGTCCGGCATAATGCGCCACTGGCTTCCAAAGCCCGGTAAGCCGCCACTATGCGAAATATAAGCACGGCCTTCACAATCTCTCGTCCAGCCTAACCCGTAACAGTAGGCAGATACTAAGGGACAAACTCTTCCATCGGGATAAGCATAATTTAAATTTAGTCCGTTAAACCGCCAGGGATGATGCATTTCTCTCACAGTACTTCTTTTGACCGGGCCATCATCTTTGGCATTATTTGGTGGCCATGCCGAAAGATGAAACGCCATATAATTTGCAAATTCATCAACAGAACTTATCATGGCGCCCATTGATCCCCAGCTACCATCTTTTGTGTCGTGCAATAATTGTTCTTCGTTCCATTTTTCATTTAGCCAGCGATAGCCATGCGCTAATTTATCCGGCGCCACATCACCATATTCATAGGTGGATGTTTTCATACCCAGCGGTTCCCAAATATTCTGTTTTATATAATCCTGGTAGCGCATACCCGATACATTTGTAACAATTTTACCCAACAATGCAAACCCAAGATTACTGTATTCATACGCAATACCAGGTGTATTGGAAAACGAGATTTGTTTACCAATGAATTCCATTAAATCTTTATCGTTATCGGCCAGTTGCCGGTCGCCCCATGGATTGTCTTCCGGAAATCCTGAGCCATGCGTTAATAAATGGCGGATGGTGATAGGCGGTGCATCTGCTGTTGGGTATTTCAGATTTTTTAATTCTGGTATGTAGAGATAAGCCGGATCATCTAAATTTAGTTTTCCTTCATCCCGTAATTTTAAAATAGCCATGGCTGTAAAACTCTTACTCATACTTGCAATACGAAACAGAGATTGTGATGTTACCGGTATTTTCTTTTCAATATCAGTATAGCCGTAATTACCGGTATGCACCAATTTTCCATCTACTACAATTCCAAAAGCAATACCGGGAAAATGATTGGAGTCTGCATAGTCTTTATATAATTTATCAATCACTGAAAAAGCCTTTTCTATTTTTTGTAAACGGGCTATATCTGTAAAAACCGCAGGCGTGTACAAAGAATCGAATAATACGTTTGAAATTTGTTCACTTTTTTTATTTTCGGAGCAAGAAAAAAATACAGCTACCGAAAAAAATAAAATAAAATTCTTCATAATTGAAATGATTGGTTATTGTTGAAAGATACAGCTTCTGTAGTACTGCCGTTGCAACCGCATCGGTTTAAAAAAATTTCATTTTTATAAACTGAGCTATTAAAATGCCTAATTTGCATTTTAATTGAAGTCGCCAATTTTTAAAAAAGGCGGCAAATATTTTTAATTCCCGAATAAAATTTTTTTTGAAAATTTTGCTTCGATAAATGAAAATTATGTTATTAATAAATCAAACAAAACGTTTTTTACTTAGTGCAGGATTGGTATTTTTCTGTCTTGCTTTTTCACCGGTGCTTTTTGCGCAGGTATATTCCAATAGAGAAGTAGGTAAAAAAAATGAGGCCGCAATAGACAGTATTAAAAATTCCACCTACCCTTATATACTACCTATTTGGGGTAAAAAGGCTACTGAAAAAGGATTTGATTTGCCCTATTCTGCCGGTCTTGGCATTAATACCTTTTCGCAAAAATCGGCGCTGGAAATCAATAATCTTTATGTGGGTTTCAATAACGGCCCCCAGTATAATTTAGACCAGGTTATCCGCTTTAACAGTGCAGAGTCCCAAGCCACTGCATTGAATATCCGGCCGGATATATGGCTGCTCCCATTTTTAAACATCTACGGTATCCTGGCTTTTTCTAAACCTACCACCAACATTAATTTTGGAATATGGATTCCGGATACCAGCAATGTATGGCGTGAGATAACTTCGTACTCCACCAAAGCAAAATTTAATGCTACCACCATGGGATTCGGAATGACGCCAACAATTGGAATCGCCGGTGGCTGGCTGGCACTGGACATGAATGTTACCTGGACGGATATAGATGCTTTGGACAAGCCCGCCTTCTCTTTTATTTTTGGCCCTCGTTTGGGAAAAAGTTTTAAATTCAAAAAGCCTGAACAAAATATTGCTATTTGGGTGGGTGGTTTCCGTGTAAAATACTCCAACGCCACTAACGGTTCATTGCCTTTAAGCGAATTTTTACCAAGCGATGGTAGCGCAGGCTCAAAAATTGATGCCGGTTTGCAAAAAGTAGCAGATGGACAAATGCAGGTAGATCAATGGTGGGATGGGCTTACACCTGCTCAACAAAACAACCCAGTTAACATTGCAAAACATGAAACAGCTAATAAAGCTTTAACTACTGCCGGTAACTTTTTAAATGCCGCGGACGGCGCCCTAAGCACCGTTGGTTCTTCTACTGTTCAATATTCCCTGGATAAACAGGTTAAAAATATGTGGAACTTTATTGTTGGCAGCCAGTTTCAATTAAATAAACACTGGATGCTTCGGGCCGAGTATGGCTTTCTTGGCAGCAGAACACAATTTACCGGTGGGTTACAATACCGGTTTGGTTTGTAAAGAATTTTTCAAAAATATTTCAATCTGTTGATGGCAAAAATATACGGTGGTCAGGGATATAGGACGCTACTATAATTGAATGTTTCTATCACCAAAACCGTCGACAACAGAAATTATTGATAAAGCATTTTCATCATCAGACTTTGACGAGATAGAAGTTGCAGCTCACAGACTGTTTTTTGACGAAGAAGTTGAAAAGTTCGACTTTAGGCTAACAGTTTATCAACGTTTGAAAAGTAGTGACCTCGCTCTATTTACCAAGGGCGAAAATAAACGAGCAAAACTATTATTTTAAATGGACATCTTACCTACAAAACAAATCCCAGAGAAATTATTGGAAAACATTATTCTGAAATACAAAAAGATGTAGACTTGTTTAAAGAAATTGCAGAGCATTCAGAAATGCTTTTGAAAGAACTTTAATCTGAAACAAAAGTGCAGCCATCAACTCGGGCCTTGTTTTATGAAAGCAAATTATTTACAGCAAAGTGAAAATGACGAAGAACATTTCCTTGATTATTGCGGCAATGATTTAGGCTTAACATGGTCTCCACAACAGTCCTTTTTTCGTATCTGGGCACCTTCGGCTGAAAATGTACAGTTAAAATTATACCCGGGTTCAATAGAAGCGGCAACTAAAATAATAGCATTAAATAGATCAGACCGGGGAACCTGGCAGGCAATTGTACCGGGCGACCTGGAAGGAATGTTTTACACTTTTTGTATTCATTACAATGGCCAATGGCTGGATGATGTACCTGATCCCTATGCCAAGGCAATGGGCACCAATGGTAAACGCGCCATGATTATTGACCTGGCAAAAACTAATCCCGCAGCCTGGTCGCAGGATCGGCCACCATCACTAAAAAGCCCGGTTGATGCAATTATTTACGAACTGCATATTCGTGATGCCAGTATAGCCCCCAACAGCGGAATAAATAAAAGAGGAAAATTTTTAGGGCTCACTGAAACAGGCACCAAAAATAAAGAAGGACTTGCAACAGGGCTCGATCATCTTGTTGAATTGGGGGTAACACATATTCACCTGTTGCCCGTTTTTGATTTTAATTCTATTGATGAATCGGATACAGTAAATGCACAATACAACTGGGGCTACGATCCGTTGAATTACAACTGCCCCGAAGGTTCTTATGCAACCAATACGGAAGATGGCGGTGTGCGGATAAAAGAATTAAAACAGCTAATTAAAACACTTCACAATAGTGGATTGGCCGTGGTGATGGATGTAGTTTATAGCCATACTGCATTAACGATGCAATCTAATTTTAATCAATTGGTGCCGGGTTACTATTACCGGAAAAATAAAGACGGCACATTTAGCAATGCAACGGCGTGCGGAAATGAAACCGCCAGTGAAAAAGCGATGATGCGTTCGTTTATGCTGCAGTCGGTTTTGTATTGGGTAAATGAATATCATGTTGATGGTTTTCGATTCGACCTGATGAGCGTGCATGATATTGAAACAATGAATAATATTTCTGAAGCTTTGCACAACATAAAACCCGGCATTTTACTTTATGGCGAAGGTTGGGCACCTGGTCCTTCTACCCTTCACGGTAATTCGCGGGCTTTAAAAAGCAATGTTTCTAAATTAAATGGTATTGCCGTATTTAGCGATGAATTGAGAGATGGCCTGAAAGGAAATGTTTTTAACGCAACCAGCACAGGTTTTGCCTCCAATAACCCCGGTTTGCAGGAAAGCGTAAAATTTGGTATTGTGGCGGCCTGTCAACATTCGCAGATTGATTACTGCAAAATAAATTACAGTAAACAGCCCTATGCCAAAACACCCGCCAGTATCATCAATTACGTTGACTGCCACGACAACCATACCTTGTGGGATAAGCTCTCAATCAGTGCACCAGCTGCAACAATCGAAGAAAGAAAAGCGATGCATAAACTCGCCCTGTCAATCGTACTCACTTCACAGGGCATACCTTTTTTACAAGCAGGCACAGAGTTTTTAAGAAGTAAAAACGGCGTAGAAAATTCGTACAACTCACCGGACAGCATAAACGCAATTGACTGGGGTTTAAAAACAAAAAACAATGATGTGTTTTCTTATGTTCAGCAATTAATAAAAATGCGCAGGCAACATCCTGCATTTACAATGCAAACTGCAGCAGAAATAAAAGATAACCTCTGTTTTTTTGAAACGGCGCTGGGTATCATTGGATATCAAATAAACGGCACTACTGTAAATGATACCTGGCGACAGATACAGGTATGGTTCAATGGAACCGATACTGAAAATACAATTGCCCAACCAACAAAAACCATTTTTAAAAAAGCTATTGTAAACAACCAGTTTGTTACACCAACTTCTATGGATGCCCACGTGCTAATGCCATATAGTTGTACAATACTGTACCGAGATTAATTTATTTGGTGATTCGTACATACCTGATTGACCAAATTGAATGGTCCACCAGTAAAACCTCTTCACCCAATAATATTAATTTCAAAAGAATTCAGAACCTTATCGACCCAAACTTGTTATGATGAGTCATTCCAGGCGGCGCCTATCAGCAGTTATTTACGGGTGTCGGTATATATAAAAGTTGAGGTAATTCTTTTTATATTTGCAAATTCAATCATATCTGGTTAGTTTGACAATAGAAAGAGATTAAATCAAAATGAATTTTCTTAGTTAAAGCCAGATTTCTTTGAGCAGGTAACAGATAAGTTATTTTTTTAATTTCAATCTCATCGTTAGCATTAGGAAGTCATTCCGGATTTGGGTTTAAAAAATACTTTTCTGATAATTATAAGTACAAATGAAAAGTGCCACCTTTATATTTCTATCTCTTTTTGTTTTTAAATCTTTGGTTTTTGCACAGGTGGAAAACGAAGCTTTGAAAGATTCTTCCTTAGTGATGGTTATTAAAAAGCGCCCCTGGGTTGCAGCAGCCGAGATTTTAGGAACAAATATCATCATCAACCGCTTTAATGCAAACATTAGAAATGTGGAGTGGGCAAAAGTTACTCCTAAGAGCTGGAACGCCAATCTTAAAGAGGGTTTACAAACAGACTTTGATTATTTTACCACCAATTGGCTCGGGCACCCTTATCATGGTTCCTTATATTATAATGCAGCCCGTAGTAATGGCTATAATTATTGGCAATCAATACCATTTACCTTTGGTGGAAGTTTGATGTGGGAATACTTTGCAGAAACAGAAGTGCCCAGTAAAGCCGATTTACTTAATACTACTTTGGGTGGTATTTACCTGGGCGAATTGACCCACAGAATTGGCGAAATCTTCATGCGTAAAATTAAAAAGCCAGGGCTAAAACATACCCTCACTGCCCTAGTGAATCCTATGTCGCAAATTAATGCCTTAATAGTTAAAGGAAGTAATCAACCCGACACTGCATTTAATCCATTAATTAACGGGCAATTTTCCGTTGGCGGATCTGTTCCATTTGGCAATGATCAATATAATATTTTGGGTAAAGGCGCATACATGGGCCTTTCCTTCACCTATGGCGACTTGTTTAATAAACCTAAAAAAGGATATAAGCCATTTGACTATTTTACTGTTAACTCATCGCTGGTTATGAATTTTGAAGATAGTACCAGCATTAATTTCAGCCTTCAGTCTAATGCGCCGCTTTTTGTAAAGCGCTTAAATAAAAATGCTGTTGTAAGTCTATCGCAGCATTATGATTATTTAACAAGCAACGTGTATAAAATTGCTGCTATGACTGTTTCCGGCGATTATTCTTTTCAACATTTATGGAAAAATAATAATTACCTGATGACCTCATTAAAAGCAGGTTTTATTATTATAGGCAGTAGCCAGTCGGAAATTGTGACCCAAATTTATGATACCACTTACAAGTTCTTTTTTAGAGATTATACTTTTGGAAATGGATTTAAAGTTGCTGCAGATGTTTTATTTGCAACAAAAAAATTTGGTAAAATAAGCTGCAATATCAACAAGTGGGTTATATATGCCAATGATACAAAAGGTACGGATAACCTGGTGCTGGCTACAGTAGAATATAATTACCCCATAGGAAAAAAATTAAATATTGGTTTACAAAGCAGTTATTATAAACGCACCGCAGATTATAATGATTACTCCAATTTTCGAAATATCAAAAATGAATATTATAATTTCAGGATCCTGGCAGGCCTTCGATTTTAAATTTGTTTCAACAATACTTTTTCTTTTTAAAGCAGTGTCGCACCCGGATTTGCTTAGCGTATAGCTACGCTGAAATTTGCCAACTGCTATAACACTTCTTTCTACAATCGCAAATGAGCTTTCCCACAAGTCAGCTTTCACACAAAAAACGGAACGAAAAAAAAGAACACAAAGCAATACAATGTTGTATTTTCTCTTTGTGCACTTAGTATTCTTTGTCTCTTTGTGTAAAATAAATTTACTTTTAAAACTTTTGTTTATTGCTATAAAAAGAATACAGAACTTTAGAAGAAAAATATTTATTCCACTTTTAAATGCTTCTATCATGAATAAAGTATTTCTCCTTGTACTGTTCTTATTTTCACCTGTTATTTTTTTTGGCCAATCACCGGCAATAAAATATGAAGTAGATGCTGCTTCTGTAGAACAGCCCGGCGTACCCAAAGGAGAGGTATTAAAATTTAGTTTTGAAGATTCAAAAATATTTCCCGGCACCTGGCGTGAATACTGGGTATATGTGCCGGCTCAATACAATCCCGAAAAGCCGGCCTGTGTGTACATTAACCAGGATGGTATTCAATGGAATGCGCCTACTGTATTTGATAACCTGATATACAAAAATGAAATGCCCGTTACTATTGGTGTGTTTGTTATGCCAGGCCGGGTACGTGCGGCTAATTCCGCAAAAGCAAACGACCGCTATAACCGAAGCTTTGAATACGATGGGCTGGGAGATGCTTATGCCCGATTTATATTGGAAGAAATTTTACCAGCAGTAGAAACAAAAAAAACAAGCGATGGCCGTGCAATCCGTCTATCAAAAAACGGTAACGACCGTGCCATTGGCGGATCTAGCAGCGGCGCAGTTTGTGCCTTTACTGCAGCATGGGAACGGCCGCAGGATTTTAGCCGGGTGTTTAGTGCTATCGGCACCTATATTGGACTTAGGGGTGCGGAGTATTACCCAACGCTTATTAGAAAATACGAGCCTAAACCGATAAGAATTTTTTTGCAGGACGGATCAAATGATTTGAATATTTATGCCGGTGATTGGTGGATGGCCAATCAAACGATGGAACGGGCGCTGACATTTGCAGGGTATGAACATGAACATGTGTGGGGCGAGGATGGGCACAACGGCAAGCAGGGTACTGCGGTTTTTCCTGCTGCCATGCGCTGGTTGTGGAAGCAATGGCCTGCACCTGTGACCACAGTTGTATCGAAAAACCAATACTTAAACAATTTATTAATACCGGGGCAAGATTGGGAACTGGTGGGTGCAGGATATGGGTTCACAGAAGGGACAATTGCTGATGCAAAAGGCACTGTTTTTTTCCAGGATATTCCTAATTCAAAAACATACACTGTAACTGCTGATGGAAAATTATCGATGTTGAACCTTAATGCAAAAAAAGCAAGTGGCACTGCCTTTGGCTCTGATGGAAAACGTTATGTTGCAGCAGGTGGCACAAAACAGATAATAGCTTACGATGCCAATGAAAAAGAAGCCATCATTGCTGATTCCATATCAGGTAATGATTTGGTGATGACAAAAAGCGGCAACCTCTATGTCACCTCTCCTGATGGAAGTGAAAAGCCAGGCAAATTATTTCTTATCCGCCCCAATGGCGAAAAAATTATTGTTGATGAAGGAATAAAGTTTCCCAATGGCATCACACTGACTCCGGACCAAACGCAGCTTTTTGTAACCGAATCGGCCTCAAAATGGGTGTGGATATATTCAATAAATACAGATGGAACATTGAGTAACAAGCAGCGTTATGGATGGTTGCACGTGCCCGATGGAGCCGGCAATGCATGGAGTGATGGGCTTAAATGCGATACCGCAGGCAGAGTGTATGTCACGTCAAGATCAGGAATTCAAATACTTGATCAGCTTGGACGTGTGAATGCCATTATACCATTGCCTGCAGCAGGCGCTTCTAACTGTTGCTTTGGCGGAACTAATTTTGATGTGCTGTACGTTT